>NZ_JBSGEZ010000012.1:0-132997 GCF_053603155.1 Nocardia sp. NPDC004260
GACATGAGTGGTGATGTGTTCGGCAACGGCATGTTGTTGTCCGAGCACATTCGTCTGGTGGCCGCGTTCGACCACCGCCACATCTTCCTCGACCCGATTCCCGACGCGGCGCGTTCCTATCAGGAACGGCAGCGGTTGTTCGCGCTGCCGAGGTCGTCGTGGGCGGACTACGACACATCGCTGATCAGCTCGGGTGGCGGCGTCTATGACCGCTCCGCCAAGGCGATCCCGGTCACGCCCGAGGTGCGCGCGGCACTCGACCTGCCCGCGAGCGTGACCACCCTGTCGCCGCCGGAGATGATCAAGGCCATTCTCCTGGCTCCGGTCGACCTGCTCTGGAACGGCGGTATCGGCACCTACATCAAGGCGAGCACCGAGACCAACGCCGAGGTAGGCGACAAATCCAACGACGCGGTCCGGGTGAATGCCGACCAGCTCCGGGTCAAGGTGATCGGCGAGGGCGGCAACCTGGGCGCGACGGCGCTGGGCCGCATCGAGTTCTCGCGCAACGGCGGACGGATGAACACCGACGCGCTGGACAACTCGGCGGGCGTGGACTGCTCCGACCACGAGGTCAACATCAAGATCCTGCTCGACGCAGTGGTCTCCAGCGGTGAACTCGCCGTCGACGAGCGCAACCCGTTGCTGGCCTCGATGACCGACGAGGTCTCCGAGCTCGTGCTGCGCGACAACATCTCGCAGAACTTCCGGCTCGGGATGTCGCGGGCCGACGCGGCGGGCATGTCCGGGGTGCACGGCAGGCTCATCAACGATCTGGAGCAGCGCCGCGGTCTGGACCGCGAACTCGAGGCGCTGCCGACCGAGGCGGAACTGGCCCGCCGCGCCGCCGACGGGATCGGGCTCAGCTCGCCCGAGCTGGCGAATCTGATGGCGCACGTCAAACTCTCGCTCAAGGCCGACCTGCTGGCCGGCGACCTGCTCGACAGCGCGGCGTTCGCGTCGGTGCTGCCCGCCTACTTCCCCGCGCCGCTGCGGGAGCGGTTCGCCACGGCGATCGGCAGGCACCCGCTGCGGCGCGAGATCGTGGCCACCGTCGTGATCAACGAGATGGTGGATTACGGCGGCATCACCTACGCCTTCCGGCTCGCGGAAGAGGCCGGGGCGACCACCGACGACGCGGTGCGCGCGTACAAGGCGGCGGTGGAGATCTTCGATCTGCACGCGCTGTGGGAGCGGATCAGGCAGACGCCGATGTCCACGGCGGCGCGCAACGAGCTGGAGGTGGAGACCAAGCGCACGCTGGATCGGGCCGCGCGCTGGTTGCTGTCCAACCGGCCGCAACCGATCGCGATCGGTGCGGACATCGCCAGGTACCGCGACGGCGTGCGTGCCCTCTCCGGCCAGGTGCCCGGGTGGCTGACCGGCTACCTCAGCGACGACCTCGCCGAGCGTTCGCGGCGGTCGATCACCCGCGGCGCGCCGCGGGAACTGGCCGAGGAAGCGTTCGGCTTGATCCACCGCTTCCCGCTGCTGGACGTGATCGACCTGGCCGACATCGCCGATCGCGATTCCGCCGAGGTCGCGGCGCTGTACTACGCGCTCAACGAGCACTTCCAGATCGAACGGCTGGTGACCGCGGTGGGCAAGCTGGAGCGCGGCGGGCGCTGGCGGGCGCTGGCCCGGCTGGCGGTCCGCGAGGATCTCTACGATTCCCTGCGGTCGCTGACCCGCGACGTACTGACCGCGACCGAACCGCAGGACAGCACCGCGGAGAAGATCGCGTACTGGGAATCGACCAACCGGTCTCGGCTGTCCCGTGCCGGCGCGGCGCTGGCGCAGATCTTCGCGTCCGAGACGCACGATCTCGCTGCGCTCTCGGTGGCGGCGCGGCAGGTGCGCGGCATGGTCAGCGGCGGTGAGTCGACCGTCGCGCCGACAGTCGCGGGCTGATCTTCCACCCGATGCCCGGAGGCAGGCGCTCGGCGTCAGCCTCCGGGCATCGGCGTTCCGCAGTTGCCGCAGAACTTGGCGCCGGGCGTCGCTTCCGAACCACAGTTCGGGCAGTGCCGCGGTTGCGGGGCGAGACGCGCCCCGCAGTTCATGCAGAACTTCGCGCCCGCGGGATTCGCGGACTGGCAAGCGGCGCACGACGTCTGGGCCGTCTCGGGCGCGGCGGCGGGCAATTGCGGCGCGGGGGAGGGGTTGCCGACGTGATGGCCGATCGCGTTCAAACTCAGCGCCGCGCCGAGGAATCCGCCTTCGACGCCGTGGTGGTGCCCGCGGGCGAAGCCTTGGCTTGCGCCGAGTGCGAGCTCGCCCGCGGCATAGCGCTGGAAATCGCCGGTGAGGTTGATGTACTTGACGTCTTTGGCCAGCCGCTTCAGCCGGTCGGCGTCCTCCGGCGCGAGGCTGATGTCGAAGTTGCCCATCCGCGGGATGCGCAGCCCGTATTCGTAGAGCGCGGTGTTGGTCTGGCGCAACACGGCCTGCTCGATGGGTTGCAGCTGTGCCGAGAGGCCCAGCACCGGCCAGTCGCCGCCTGCGACCCCTCGGGTCACCGCCATCTTCATGGATTTGAGCAGCAGGTCGGCGCACCAGTTCTGCACTCGTTCCTGGTCGGTGAGATCGGCCGCGCCCGCGAGCGTGGTGAGCAGTTCGGCCGGATCGCGGACGCTCAGGGCGAATTCGCCGAAGACGCGCAGCGTCACCACCTGCTCGCTCACCGGGTCGAGGATGTCGTCCAGCCGTCCGCCGAAGCGAATCCCCGGAAACTCGCGCGTGGAGACGAAATACAATTCGGCGCGGTAGTAGTTGCCGCCGGTGAGGGTATCGACGAGCGCGCCGAGCACCGGCAGTTCGTCGGCGTCGATGCGGTGGCGTCCCGGGCCCATCGCGCCCACCACGCGCCCGGACTTCAGGAAGAGGGCGATCTGGTCGGCGTTGACCATCGCGCGGCTGTACCGGCGGATGTTGACGTCCGGCCACTTGTAGACCAGTTGGTTCTTGCGGTCCTCTGGGACCGCGATGAATTCCCGCTCGAACCAGGCCATCTGCGCTCCCTCATCCGATTTGTCTCATCTAGCGTACCGATACGCGGTGGCATGATCAACGAATGTCACGGCGATCGTCGCTGCTCGGACGCCCTTTTTTCAAAGTCTTTGATGTCCAGCGTGCTACAAGTCGCGACTCGCTATTGAACGTGCCGCTACATAACGGTACATTGAGCGAAGTTATGATCGCCGTCACGTGAAAGGCCACCGCCATGACCACAGTTCGACCACCCGCGGATGCGCCCGCGCAGGCTGCCGCGCTCGAAGACGAGGACTCGGGCTATCACAAGTCGCTGCGCCCGCGTCAGCTGCAGATGATCGCGATCGGTGGGGCGATCGGCACCGGCCTGTTCCTCGGCGCGGGTGGCCGGCTGGCCAGCGCGGGCCCCGGCCTGTTCCTCGTGTACGCCATCTGCGGCGTGTTCGTGTTCTTCATCCTGCGGGCGCTCGGTGAGCTGGTGCTGCATCGCCCCTCCTCGGGATCGTTCGTCTCCTACGCCCGCGAGTTCTACGGCGAGAAACTGGCGTTCGCGGTCGGGTGGATGTACTTCTTCCACTGGTGCATGACCGGGATCGTAGACATCACCGCCATCGCGACGTATGTCCATTACTGGGGAGCGTTCGAGGCGATACCGCAGTGGACGATCGCCCTGGTCTCGCTCGCGATCGTGGTCAGCATCAACCTGGTCTCGGTGAAGTGGTTCGGCGAGCTCGAGTTCTGGGCCGCGCTGATCAAGGTGGTCGCGCTGGTGACCTTCCTGATCGTCGGCACGGTGTTCCTCGCGGGTCGCTTCAAGATCGACGGTCAGGTCACCGGTCCGAGCGTGATCGCCGACCACGGCGGGCTGTTCCCGACCGGGCTCCTCCCGCTGGTCCTGGTCACCACCGGTGTCGTATTCGCCTACGCCGCAGTGGAACTGGTCGGCACCGCGGCCGGTGAGGCGGAGAACCCGGAGAAGATCATGCCGCGCGCGATCAACTCGGTGATCGCCCGGATCGCGCTGTTCTACGTGGGTTCGCTGGTCCTGCTCGCGCTGCTGCTGCCCTACACCGCGTTCAAGAACGGCGAGAGCCCCTTCGTCACCTTCTTCTCGCGGCTCGGCGTGGAAGGCGCCGGCTCCGTGATGAACCTGGTCGTGCTGACCGCGGCGTTCTCCAGCCTGAACGCCGGCCTCTACTCGACCGGCCGCATCCTGCGCTCGATGTCGATGAACGGCAGCGCGCCCACCATCGCGGCGCGGATGTCCAGCGGCGGCGTGCCCTACGTCGGCATCCTCGCCACCGGCGCGGTCGCGCTCATCGGCGTCGGCCTGAACGCGGTGGTGCCGGATCAGGCCTTCGAGATCGTGCTGAACATGTCGGCGCTGGGCACCATCTTCGCGTGGACCGCCATCGTGGTCTGCCAGCTGCAGCTGTGGCGCTGGTCGCGCACCGGCCGCGCGCAGCGTCCGTCGTTCCGGCTGATCGGCGCGCCGTACACGAGCTTCGCGACGCTGGTGTTCCTCGCCGTCGTGGTCGGGCTGATGGCCTTCAGCGACGACCATGTGCAGCGCGGTGCGGTGATCGCGATGGTCGTCATCATGGCCCCCGCGCTGGTGGGCGGCTGGTTCCTCGCCCGAAAGCGGGTGCTGCAGATCGCGGAGATCCGCCAGGGCATCACCGGTCAGTTCCCGGTCCTGGCCGAGCGCCCGCGCCGCGAATCGGGCGATCCGGTGGTGATCCTCGACAAGCCCGACGAAGAGTAAGGCAGTATCCGCCCCGGGCCGTTCGTCCGGGGCGGATCTATTCCCAATGTCGGGAACAAAATCAGCGCGCATCGACAGGCGACGGACCAGAATGAAACCGCGATCACACGGCGGGTCTGAGAGGTTCGTATGCCGGAGCACCCCAGCGCATCCGACCGTCCACTTGCGCACCCTTGGGCGAATCGGCGCATGCGCGGTACCGACGTGCCCCGGCGAACTGCCCACCCCTGGGCAACTCGGCACCTGCTCAAGACCGAAGTGTCTCCGCTACTACCCAATCCGTGGTCGACTCCACGGTATGTCGAGAAACCACGTGCCGTGGCGGTCGACTCGGTTCCGGGCGCCGTCGAACCGGCCGACCGGGACGGCGGCGACGAGCACACCATCGGGACCGCCGAGTTGCTGCTCGGCGCACTCGAGTCCGACCCCGGTTCCGGGCGCAGCGGGCGCTCGCGGCCGAGCGGGCGCAGATTGGGCGGCGGACTGGTGTCCATGCCCAAGGTGAGCCCACTCGACCCGCGCACCGCGGTGATGCAGAACCCGGAAGTGCCCGAGCACAAACGGTTTTGCTGGAAATGTCAGCAGCCGGTCGGCCGCACCACCGAAGCGCGGCCCGGCGCCGTCGAGGGCGAATGCGGAAGATGCGCCTCGCCGTTCAACTTCCGGCCCCTGCTCCAGCCGGGGGAGATGGTCGCCGACCAGTACGAAGTCCAAGGCTGCCTGGCCCATGGCGGGCTCGGATGGATCTACCTGGCGATCGATCGCAATGTGAGCGACCGCTGGGTGGTGTTGAAGGGGTTGCAGAACCCGCTCGACTTCGAGGCGCACGTGGTCGCCCTCGCCGAACGCCAATTCCTCTCCGAGGTGGCCTATCCCGGCATCGTCAAGATCCACAACTTCGTCAAGCACCGTTCCGGGCGTGACGTCGCCGACGGCTACATCGTCATGGAGTACGTCGGCGGACGCTCGCTGAAGAAGATGCTGGATCTGCGTGCACCCGAACGTATTCCGGCGTCCGAGGCGATCGCCTTCATGATGGAGATCCTGCCCGCGCTGGACTACCTGCACTCGTTCGGCCTGGCCTACAACGATCTCAAGCCCGACAACATCATGGTCAGCGAGGACGAGGTCAAGCTGATCGACCTCGGCGCGGTGGCCGCGATGGAGTCCTACGGCAGCATCTACGGCACCCCGGGCTATCAGGCGCCCGAGATCACCGAGACCGGCCCGACGGTCGCCTCGGACATCTACACCGTGGGGCGGACGCTGGCCGCGCTGGTGCTGGACATGCCCAAGAACGCCGACGGACACCAACTGCCCGGCATCCCTTCGCCGGACGACCAGCCACTGCTGCGGGAATATCCGGCGTTGCGCAGGCTGCTGTGCCGGGCGACCGATCCGGATCCGCGGCGCCGCTTCCCGACCGCCTACGCGATGTACGGCCAGCTCGCCGGCGTGCTGCGAATGGTGCTGGCCTACGACACCGGCAAGGAACATCCGCAGGCGTCGCTGGAATTCGGCGCGATGCGCGGCGATTTCGGGATCGAGACGTTGATCGGCCAGACCGACGGCATGACCGACGGGCGGCATCGCCTGCCCGCGCTGGACGCGCCGAGCGTCGTCGCCGCCCTGCCGGTGCCGCTGATCGACAGCGAGGATCCCAGCGCCGACCTGCTGTCCACGCTGCTGTACGGCGATCCGAGGCACGCCCTGGACGCGTTGCGCCGCACCGCCGACCGGATCGTCTCCGGGACCATCCCGGAGCCGGAGACGTTCGAACTGGAGGGCACGCTCACCGCGGTGCGCGCGCACCTGGACCTGGGCGAGGTGGTGCCCGCCTGCGACCGGCTCGCCGATCTGCGGCCCGACTACGGCACGGACTGGCGCATCGAGTGGTACTCGGCCGTCGCCGCCCTGCTGGACGGGCAGTACGAGCGCGCCTACGAGTACTTCGACCTGGTACACGGCATGCTGCCCGGTGAGATCGCCCCCGCGCTGGCGCTGGCGGCCACCGCCGAGCTCAACCACCAGCATCTCGGGAATGCCGCGGGCGACCACTGGCATCGGCTCGCCGAGGAGTACTACCGCACGGTGTGGCGGACCAATCACGGTGTGGTGAGCGCGGCGTTCGGCCTGGCGCGCAGGCTCGCCGCCGACGGCGGCCTGCTGGAAGCGGTCGAGGTGCTCGATCAGGTGCCGGAGGCGTCGCGGTATCAGAACGTGGCGCGCATGACCGGATGTCTGCTGCTGGTCTCGCAACCGATCCCGGAGACCACCGAGGCCGACCTGCTGGAGGCGGCCGCGCGGCTGGACGCCGCGCCGGACGAACCGCGGGCGCTGCAACTGCAGGTGATCGTGGTGGGCGCGGCGCTGGAGTGGGTGCGCGCGGGCGGGCAGGCCGCCACTGCGGACGCCACCCTGCTGGGTTTCCCGTTCACCCCGCTGGGGCTGCAACGCGGGCTGGAGTCGAGCCTGCGGGCGCTGGCCCGGATCGCCCCGCACCGGCTGCACCGTTACCGCCTGGTCGACCTGGCCAACTACGTGCGGCCGAAGTCGAGGTGGTGACCGGTCTCAGGTGGTGCGCGCGGTGAGTATGAAAAGCGCTGGCGCGGCCAGTATCACCAGCAGCCACAGCCAGTTGCCCGTGGTCACCGCGAGCACCACCGCGAAGACCACGGCCGCCCCGGCCAGCACGACCAGGCGCGGCAGCGGGTTGACCGGGGTGACCTCGGCCGGGGGCGGTGTGCTGCCCGGCAGGTCGGCGAACAGTTCGGCCAGTTGACTCTTGCTGGTCGCGGCCGCGACCGCCGCGCTGAGTTCGTCGAACTCGGCCAGGCTCAACCGTCCGGTGCCCAGGTGGTGGGTCAGCTCACGCATCGCGCGCTCGCGGTCGGCGAGACTGGCCGGAGGACCCGCGGATTCACCCATGCCGGAAGGATAGGCGCGGCGGCGGAACCGGGCGCCGGATGGATTTCCAGAGGCGGGAAGAACGGCTGGTGGGCGCGCCCTCTGGAGGCCGCGTCGCCGCGCGCCAGTGATGTTTGCTGAAATGTCGCTAGAGACCGGTCGGTCGTCCCGACAATGGCCGCGCACCGGCGGTCGTCACGTGTTGCGATGTGGTTTCCTTGAGGTATGACTGCGGGTGTGGAATACACGATCGACGAGCTGGCGCGGGAGGCCGGTACGACCGTGCGCAGCCTGCGCGTTTACCACGAACGCGGTGTGCTGCCGCCCCCGCAGGTCAAGGGGCGTACCGGGTTCTACGGTGCCGACCACCTCAACCGGGTGCGCACCATCAGCAGGTTGCTCGATCGTGGGATCAAGCTCAACGGCATCAAGGAATTGCTCAACGCCTGGGACCGTGGCGACGACCTGGGGGACATCCTCGGTGTCGGCGAGCCCGGCGCGACCGAGCCGCCCGTCGTGGACGTCGGGGACACGATCGCGGCGACCGAACTGGCGGAGCGCTACCGCGACGTGCCCAACGGTCTGGCCCGGGTCGTCGCCGCGGGTCTGTACGAGCCCGTCGACGCCGCGACCTACTGGATCGCGGACCGCCGTCTGACCCAGAGTCTCGACCAGATGGCGGCCGCGGGCATCCCGGCCGACGAGGTCCTCGGCGAGTTGGAGAAGCTGCGCGCCGACGCGGAGCGGATCGCCCGCCGCTACGTGGACCTGTTCCGGCGCACCGCGTGGGCGTCGTTCCAGGGCTCCGAACGCGGTCCGGCGCAGGTCGCCGAGCTCGCCCAGCGCTTGGCGGCGACCAGACCGGTGCCGGCGGAGACCACCGCCGAACTCGTGAACCGGCTCGTCGCAAGGTATCTCGACCAGGACGCCGAGCTGGCCGAGGCGCTGCCGGAAGCCTGATCCGACTGCCTGGCGTCGCCGAACGAAGTATTTCTGTTTCAGATTCCCATCATTGGCGATACGTGGCGGTAACGTGCCGTTGATCAACGGTATATTGGCACCATCCGGCGCGCGATCGCGGCGCCGAGTCGCCTGACATCCCCTACTTAGGTATGTCTGCGGGCAACCTACCGATGCGCCGAAGTGTCGCTCCCCCCGACAATCTGAATGTCGCACAAGGGCAGCAGATGGGTGTGGGCACATGGGAAGCGTGACACTGTGGATGCAGATGTCGCTCGACGGCTTCGCGGAAGGGCCGGATCAGGAGGTCCACTGGCCGGTGGTGGACGAGGAACTGTGCGAGTCGTTCCTGGACGAATTGCGCTCGGCCGACTTGTTCCTCTACGGCCGCAAGACCTACGAGATCATGGCGTCGTTCTGGCCGACCGCCGACGTGGATCCGGCGATCTCGGAGTTCTACGTGGACTTCGCGCGGTGCTGGAAAGAGACGCCGAAACTGGTCTTCTCGCGCACCATGGCCTGCGCGGGGTGGAACACCCGCGTGGTCAGGGAGGACCTCGTCGAGGAGGTCACGGCGTTGCGCGCGCAGCCGGGATGCGACATGGTCCTGTTCGGCGGCGCGGAGACGGCGTCGGCGTTCATGAAGCACGACCTGATCGACGAGTACCGGTTGTTCGTGCATCCCATCCTGCTCGGTGGCGGGATTCCGCTGTTCCCGACGCCCGCGGTGGTGTCGGGGTTGCAACTGGTGGACGTGATGACCTTCGACAGCGCGGTGGTCCAGATGCACTACCAGCAGATGGCCTCCGCCAGGTAGGAACCGGCGCGGGAAGCGCCTACCGGACCGGCGACCGCGCGAGCGGACGGCTTCACCGTCGACCTAACCTCTGATTGTCGAGCGCATTGCCGCGTCGTCGGCTAACTTTCGTTTTATGTCCCTGGTTCAGGCACGTGGCGACGTGCTGCCTGCATCCACCAGTGAATTCATCGGCCGGGAAACCGAATTGGACCGGTTGGGCACGCTGCTGGACGGCGGCGCCCGCCTGATCACCCTGGTCGGCCCGGGCGGGATCGGCAAAACCCGATTAGCCGCGGAGGCGCTACGCCGTGGCGTCCGCGTGCGGGGCAGGCCGGTGTACTGGGCGCGACTGGCCGGGCTGGAGGCCGACAGCACCGCCACCGCGCAGGACGTGATGCAGTCGGCCGTGCGCGCCGATGCCGGTTCGCCGCCGGCCCGCGACGCGCTGGTGCGCACCTTCACCAGCGGAGACCGTTCCACCGAGCGCGCCGTCCTCGTCCTGGACAACTGCGAACACCTGCTCGGCGCGGTCGCGGCGATGATCGCCGAATTGCTGGAAGGCACACCGGGACTGACCATCCTGGCCACCAGCCGGGAACCGATCGGCTGGGCCGACGAGTACATCCTGCCCGTACCGCCGCTGTCGCCGCGGCAGTCGCTCGAATTGTTCCGGCAGCGGGCCGAACTCATCGGACGCGCGATCCCGGACGAGCGCGAGGCGACGGCCGTCGCCGCGCGGATCTGCCGCCGGGTCGACCACAACCCGCTGTTCATCCGACTCGCCGCGGCGCGCCTGCGGCATCAACCGCCGACCATGGTGCTGCACGAACTCACCGGCGACGCGGACGACAAGCGGCTGCACTGGACCCACGGAGCACGTGCGGGCGCCGAGCGGCGCCACCGCGGCGTCTACGACGTGATCGCGTGGTCGTTCGCGCTGTGCGGGGCCTCCGAGCAGTTGCTGCTCGAGCGGCTGTCGGTCTTCGCCGCCGGGTACGAGACCGACGACGAGTCGCTGCGCGGGGGCATCGACCTCGACGCCGCGATCGCGGTATGCGCCGATGACGACCTGCCCGCCGGTGAGATCGAACATCTGCTGGAGCGGCTCACCGAACAGTCACTGTTGTCCGCGCACCTCACCGCGACCACGGTCAGCTGGTACCTGGTGGGCAGCGTCCGGGTGTTCGCCAGGGAGCGGCTGTGCCGCCGGGGCCGCGCCGAGCTCGACCGGCTCGCCGCACGGCACCGCCGGTATCTGCGGGACAAGGTGGTCGCCGGACAGGCCATCTGGCTCGGCCCGCAGGATCAGACCTGGCTGGCGTGGGCGCGGTCGGCGTGGAACGACATCGTGCTCGGCATCGAATCCGGCTTGGCGGATCCGGCCGAAGCCGTGGTCGCCCTCGAGATCGCCACTGTCCTGCTCTCGATGAAGGTGCCGTACGTCAAGTCCGGCGCAGGCGCGCTGACCCGGTTGACCGAACGCGCACTGGAGGCCACCCGCGGGTCCGGCCCCGGCACCTCCGGGCTCGCCGACCTGGCCACCGCTCTGCTCGGCTGGAACTCGCTGTGGCAAGGGCGGACCGATCACATCCCGCGACTACTCGCCGACCGCGCGGCCCTGCCGCCGGATGCGGGCCCGCGATACACCGACGTAGATTTCGGGCTGCCCGCGCCGGTCGAGTGGATGTGGGGACTCGAACTGATGCTCGTGCGCGGCGACCGGCGCGCGATCACCGTCCTCACCCGGGCCCGCCACAAGTTCGCCGAACAAGGCGATCGCATCGGCGCCGAGCGCAGCGACGTGTTCGTGGTGTTCTGTGCCGCTCTCCTCGGCGACCGGACGCAGGCGCTGGAGCACACCGCGCGGTTCCTGGCGCGGTCGGCGTCGTCGGGCTCGACGTTGTCGCGAGCCTGGGCCGAGATCGCTCGCGCGGTGGCGCTGGCCAAGCACGGGTCCGCCGCCGAGGCACTGGCGCTGACCCATGGTGTGCTCACGCGGCACCGGGGTGAGCAGGACACCTGGACGGCGAGCTGGGCGGTGGGCGCGCACATCGTCGCGCTGGCCCAAGTCCTCATCACGCAGCGCGCCGAGGGCCGTGATCGCGCCGCGTGCACCGAAACCGCGACGGAGATCGCGTATCTGGTCGGCAGTTTCAAGACGCGGCAGCGCTCGATGGGCATCTCCGTCGAACGGGTTCCGCTGATCGCCGCCGAGATCCGCGGCGCGGCGGAGGCCGCCCGCGCGGCGCTCGGCGACCGGGCCTATGCCGCCGCCGAACGCAGAACGCGGCTGCGGCCCGAACTGGACGCACTGTGGTGTCCCACCGCGGATCCGGTCCCGGCCTCCCGGCGCCCGGATCGCTCGGCGGCCTCCCGGCCGGTGTCGCGGCGGCCCGCTTCGCGCTGGGACGATCTGTCGGACGCCGAGCGCGATGTCG
Source organism: Nocardia sp. NPDC004260 (assembly GCF_053603155.1). Lineage (NCBI taxonomy): Bacteria > Bacillati > Actinomycetota > Actinomycetes > Mycobacteriales > Nocardiaceae > Nocardia > Nocardia sp. NPDC004260. Next base: position 11,861 of record NZ_JBSGEZ010000012.1, read on the forward strand.
CCGTCTTCGCGGCGGCGGGCTGGCCCAACAGCGCCATCGCCGGGCGGCGGCGCAGCTCCATCCGCACGGTCGACGCGCAGGTCGCCGCCATCCGGCAGAAGCTGGAGATCGCCTCGCGCGCCGACATCGCGACCCACATCCCCGATGAACTCGCCGATCGGGTGCGCTACGAATCCGAGCGGCGGCCCAGCCGTCGCCGTCGAGGGGGGAGCCGGGAACGATAGACGACTGCCTTCCCGGCGACCGGGCCGGAGGCGTGCGAAACCCTTCCCCCGGCCGCGCCCATTAGGCTGCTCGAGCGGTGATTGTCTGGATCGGTAGGTGCGTCGGCATGTCGGAGGTGAACAGCGGTGGTGACAACGGTCCCGCCGCGCCCGTCGAGTTCGTGGGCAGGCATGCCGAACTACGGCGGATAGAAGCTCTGCTGAGCTCGTCCAGCGCCCGGTTGATCACCCTGGTCGGGCCCGGCGGCATCGGCAAGACGACGTTGGCGGTGGAAGCCGTACGGCGCTATCGCGGCGCGGCGCGGCATCCGGTGTACTGGACGCGCCTGGCCCGGCTGGTGCCCGGCGCGGAGACCGGGGCGGTCGCCGAGGAGGTGCTGCTGTCCGTCGCGAAGAACGGTATAGCGGGCCGCTCCGCCTGGGACGGCTTGGTGGAGATCTTCGCCGACGGTCTCGCCGATGGCGAGGCGCACCGGACCATCCTGGTGCTGGACAACTGCGAACACGTGCTGGCTGGGGTCGGCCCGCTGATCATCGGACTGCTCCAGGCGGCACCCGGCTTGACCATCGTCGCGACCAGCCGGGAGCCGATCGGCTGGATCGACGAGCAGCTAGTGGCCGTGCCCCCGCTGTCCAGCGTGCACGCCCTCGAACTGTTCCGGCGGCGAGCCGAGCGCACCGGGCGGCCGATCTCCGAGGATCCGGGCCAGCTCGCCATCGCCACCCGCATCTGCGGGCACGTCGACAACAACCCGCTGTTCATCCGCCTGGCCGCGGCGCGGCTGCTGCACCGGCCACCGGCGATCCTGTTGCGCGAGTTGTCCGGTGACACCGACGATCGCCGCCTGCAGTGGACGCACGGGGCCAGGGGCGGCATCGGCGAACGGCACCGCAGCGTGCGTGACGTGATCGCCTGGTCCTACGGCCTGTGTACCGCGTCCGAGCAGTTGCTGCTGGACCGCTTGTCGGTGTTCGCCACCGGTTGCGACGCCGAGAACGACGAGACGCCGTGCGGCGGGGCCGACGTGGACGCGATCGTGGCGGTGTGCGCGGACGCGACGTTGCCCGCGGAGCGGATCGAGGGGCTGCTCGAGCGCCTGGTGGAACGCTCGCTGCTGTCGGCCCGAATCACCACCTCGACGGTGCGCTACTACCTGCTGGAAAGCGTGCGAGTGTTCGTGCGCGACCGGCTGTCGGCCCGTGGCGACCACCTGGACGAGGCGCGGCTGCTCGCCCGGCATCGGCGGCACTATCGCGACCGCGTGGCCGCGGGCCCGGCCACCTGGTACGGCCCGCGGGAGCAGGAGTGGATCGCCTGGGCGCGGGCGGCCTGGGACAACATCCTCATCGCCGTCGAGACCAGTCTCGCCGATCCGGAGGAGGCCGTGGTCGGGCTGGAGACCGCCGCGACGCTGATGGCGTTGCGCGTGCCGTTCATCACCGGGTCCAACCGCGCCATCACCAGCCTGACCGAACAGGCGCTGGAAGTCACCGCGCAGGTCGAGCCGCCGCCGACCCGGCTGCGGATCAACGCGACCGCGCTGGTGGGCTGGATCGCCATCTGGCAGGGCAGGCACGCCTACACGGCGCAACTATTGGACGAATGCGCCGCTGAGTGCCTGTCCGACGCGGAACTGCGGCGCGGCTGGCGGCAGACGACGGCAACCGATATCGGCCTGCCCGCCGCGGTGGAGTTCACCTGGGGACTCGAACTGCTGCTGATCCATCTCGACATCCGGGCGGTGGACGTGCTGGCCAGGGCGCGCAGGAAATTCGCCACCTTGGGCGACCGGGCCGGAGAGCAGCGCAGCGAATTGTTCGAGGCGCTCACGTACGCGAACCTCGGTGACGCGGACGTCGCGCTCGGGGCCGCGCGCAGGCATCTGGACCGGGCCGTCGCTTCCGACGCGGGCTGGGCGACCTCATGGGCGGAGCTGGCCTGGATGATCGCGGTGTCCCGGCACGGCGATCCGCGGGAGGCGGTCACGCTCGGGCGGTCCACCCTGGAACGTTTGCTGATCACGGGGGACACCTGGACGGCGGGCTGGGTCGCGCATTTCATGATGATGGCGCTGACCTACCTGCTGTCCGCCCGGATCGAGGCGGGGGACACCGACAGCGCCGAAGCGATCGCCGCCGCCACCGAGATCGCCCATCTGCAAGGTGGCATCGCTACGCTGCACCGCTCCATGGGCATCGTCGCCGACCGGGTGACCCTGGTGGCCAGGGGCACCGCTCAGGCGGTCGCGGCGGTCACCGCGGTCCTCGGCGCCGAGGCGCACGAGGCGGCGGTCCAGCGCGGCGCCCGCCTGCGTCCCGAACGCGACGAACTGCAATTACTGCTGCTGGGCAGGTTGCCTGCCGATCGGCTGCTGCCTGCGCGGCGGTCGCAGGCCAGGTCGACGGCCTCGCGCTGGGACGAGTTGACGCCCGCGGAACGCGAGGTCGCCGTGCTGGCCGCCGCGGGCTGGGCCAACAGCGCCATCGCCGCGCGCAGGGGCAGCTCGATCCGGACGGTCGATGCCCAGGTGGCGACCGTACGCAGAAAGCTGATGGCGGCTACCAGGGCCGACATCAGCTGGCACGTACCGGATGACCTCGAGGAGCGGATCCGGCTGGAATCGGAGCGAAGGCCCGCGCGAACGCGCACACGCCCGTAACCGCGGCGGCGGTCACGGGCGTGCCGGTAGGAAGGCCGGTCAGGGTCAGGTCAGGGAGCCGTCGTAGCACAGGCTCGACGACCGCCAGGAATGCTGCGGCCCGGTGCCGGGATCGAAGGCCCACTGGTCGATCGATCCCGCGGCCTTCCACCACACGGAGCCGCGTCCGTCCGAGACGACCTGGTAGACGTCCTCGGAACCCTCGATGAGCTGGCTTCCGACGCAGTAGTCGTTGTATTCCGTGCCGTACTGGCGGGCGCCGGGGCTGAACAGGCCCGCGGGGTGGGTGTACGCGCCGGGGTTGGGCACGGTGCTGGCCTGCCGCACGTTGTGTCCGCGGTGCCAGTAGGGCGCGCCGACCGCATCGGTGCCGCAGGTGAAGGTCGAGCCTCCCGCGACGACGGTGGTGCCCTGGCCGTAGGCGCCACCGGCCCAGAGGCAGGCAGCGCCCTGAGCCTCGGCGGTGCCCGCGCCGAGGCTCAGGCCGCCCGCCGCCACCGCTGCCGCCGCCAGCAGGGTGAGCGTCCGTGCCGTGCCGCGCTTGTCGTTACACGCGGTCGTCCGGCGAAGCCCGTTAATCTTGATCATTGGTGTTTCTCTTTCGTGCGCTATCCCGGCCGGAGTGGATTTCCGGGATTGGTGATACTTCAAGTAATGTGCCGCTAGATAGCGGTACGATCAGTCCAGAAGGACATCACGGAAGGTTGTGGGTGCGAGTGAGTGAGCCGGTCCGGCGATCACTGGCACCAGCGGGCCTGCGGGCGGCAGACGGTGTAGCCGCTGCCGTCCGGGCGGGCGACGCGCGACCAGCTGGGGCTGACGGAATTGTTGCCCGTGGTGGTGTCGGCCGGCGCAGGGGTGCTCTGGCGCTGGTGGTAATCACGGATGGCGTCGTCGTGCTCGTCCGCGCGGAGCGGGTCGTTGTCGCGGTGGTTGTAGCCCATCGGGTCGATCTGGTGCCAGCCGTTGGTGTCGCCGGTGCCGTTGCGCGGGTCGGAGGGGCCCGAGTGCGACTCGGCGCCCGCGATGCCAACGGCGCCGGCGGTGAGGATGCCGACGATCGCGGTACAGGCGAGCAGTCGCCGTGCGGCGGAATGGGTCGTTGCGGTCATCGTAAGTCTCCGTTCGGAATTCGAGCCGTGCGCGGCGACACGGTTCGAGCGGCGGCGGTGCGGCGAACGTCGATGGTCGGGGTTGCCGCGCGAGGTGGGGGCGGGGAAGGGATCGGGGCGGCATCCGTCGCGGACGTCTGGTCCGCGGGCCGGTGCCGGTCGGCTCGGTCCCGGTTGTCGGGATGGGAAGAGCCCGGCCTGTCGTCTCCGTGGCGGCCCGGGTCTGCGGGGCGCGGTGCCGCGACGATCGCGTCGGGCCCGGCCAGCGCTTCGGCCGGCGCCGGGGTTTCCGGCGTGGCCGCTATCGCGCTCACGATCAGCGGGCGGACGAGCCAGGTCTGTGTCCGTCGCTGGTGCGGCGTGATGCCGGTCATCGTTCGCGTCCGTTCATCTCGCCACCTCGGGATCGGAGATCGGCCCGGTGTGGTCCGATCGGCGGGTCCCTATCTATCGTGCCGTTGGATAACGTCACATTAATCGACGGGTCGATACCTTGTCGAGTGCTTTCCCATACTTGGGAAGAATTGCGGAGTTTTCGACGTGGGTCGGCGTCGTGACCAGGGACGATGCCGATCGTCTGTAACCGGAGCCTTGCGAAACTTGCGCTACGCGACGCCTTTTCGGGACGGTGCGGCCTTCCGGCGGCCCCGGTAGGGGGCGCGGCAGTGATGCGGCGCTGTCGCCGAAAGTGACGTGGGTAGCACGACCGCCCGGGGGCACGGCTGCGCTTCGTTGCCCTCACCGCGCCAGGGCCGTGCTGCTGACCGCGGAGGTGGAGCCGCCATGCGTGCGGGATGTGGGCGAATGAAGGGCAGCGGCAGTGCCGCGCGGCTCGCCGCTGTGGGCGTGATGAACGCGCTGCGACGGAAAGCCGCGCGCATACGCGAAAAGGGCGCCTGCCGCGATGGCAGACGCCCTTCAGGGTTGCTGGATCAGGCTTCGGTGACCGCCGCGTATGCCGGGGCCCCCGAACCCGTGGCCGCGGCGGGCGCGCGGCTCGGCTTCGCGGCGGCGCGGTCGCGGAACGGCGCTTCGATCACGGCGCGCTCCTGCCACAGGTAGTAGAGCGCCATGGCGAAGATGCTCGTGCCGATCACGTTGGCCAGGAAATGCCACCAGATGCGGTAGGTCGACGCACCGGCTCCCGGGTCGAGCAGGCCGAAGAAGGTCGACAGCCCGATCGCTTTGGTGCCGAACGCGACCGTCAGGGTGAGCGCGAGATGCTCGAGTCCGTGGATGCCCTGCATCAGTACGCCCATGCGGCCCCACTTGCGCGCCTTGCTCTCCAGGGCGTGGTGGGTGACCAGTGCGACACCGGCCAGTCCGGCGAGGAAGTGGAAATTGCCGACCAGGTGCAGGATTTCCATCCCGAGCGACGGCTTCATATGGTTCACCTGGCCGAATCCCTTGGCCAGGCCGGTGCCCCACGGCGTCATCCACGCCGGTGAGTTCGGGTGCTGGACCCAGTAGCCGACCTGTGCCACGTGCTCCTGGAAGTGACCTATCTGGGCGATGACGCCCAACGCGATCACACCGAGCGCGGTGCGGAACATCCATGGTCGCAACGGTTTGCGCATCGCGATGGCGAGCACGCCGACGGCCGCCCACATGACGACCATCCAGGCCACCATCAAGATCGCACCTAGGATTTCGAACCCGGTCGCCTCGGCTGTGTGGTTCATGGGGAACCGCCCTTCTGCGCGCCCTCCGGCAGCGGCGACGGATGGGGGAGTTGCTTCGGAAACGCGCGGAACGCGTTGTTCGCAAGATACAAGGTCGCGCGGGCTCGTGTCCGAGATTTCCGAATGGTCTGGTATCTCCCACAATTCGATTCGAGTCATACCTCACGCGTATAGCGCGTGTTCACGATGGTCGCAGAAAGCCTTCGACGATGCGGTGGGCGCGGTCGGCGGCCTCCGGATCACCGATCCGCAGCGCGGTATTCGTCGCGCAGAGCACCGCATCGATCTGGAAGGCGACCAGATCGGCGTCCAATCCGGGGATCTCACCGGCGGACGCCGCCGCGCGCAGCTCCCGCGCCAGCAGCCGAACCCAGGCTCCCTGATCGCGGAACAGGGCGTCGCGCACCGGGCCCGGCTTGCTGTCGTGCTCGGCCATGGTCGCGACGCGGAAGCATCCGCCCGCGAACAGCGGCGTCGTGGCATAGACCATCCAGTGCTCCACCAAGGCCCGCAGACGGGCGACGCCGTGCGGCGCGGACCGTGCGGGTTCGACGACCGCTTCCACGAATCGGTCGCGTGCGTGATCGATGGTGGCCAGTTGGAGTGCTTCCTTGGTGCGGAAGAGGGTCTGGATTCCGGCCTTGCTCAGCCCGGTGTCTTCGGCCAGCCTGCCGAAACTCAGGCCGTCCAATCCGTCGAGCGAGGCGATGTCGACCGCATGCCGCAGCACCGTGGCACGCGTCTTCGCACCCCGCAACAGGCGCTTGTCGGTGATCTCGGCGGTTCGCTGACCACTTTCCATACGGTCGATCGTACTTTCCGCCGCCGATTCGTGGGAGTGCATCTCCGCTGATGTGGGAACTCAGCTCCGCTGATAAGGCCAGCTCCAGTCGGCGACCTCTGGGAGGTCCTCGCCGTGTTCCCTGGTCCACGCACGGGCCGTCCACCGCGCGTCGACCATCTCCTGCCGCAGCCCCGCGGCCCGCTCGCGCAGGGACGGCACCCGATCGATCACGTCCATCACCAAGTGGTAGCGGTCCAGATCGTTCAGCATCACCATGTCGAACGGCGTGGTCGTTGTACCGCGCTCCCGATAGCCGCGGACGTGCAGTTCGTCGTGGATGGTGCGCCGATAGGTCAGCCGGTGGATCAGCCACGGGTAGCCGTGGAAAGCGAAGATCACCGGCCGGTCCCTGGTGAAGAGCGTGTCGAACTCGCTGTCCGGCAGGCCGTGCGGGTGCTCGTCCTGCGTTTGCAGCCGCATCAGGTCGACTACGTTCACCACCCGGACGCGCAGGTCGGGCAGACGTTCGCGCAGGATCGCGGCCGCGGCGAGGGTCTCCAGCGTCGGTATGTCGCCCGCGCAGGCGAGCACCACGTCCGGCATGGTGCCCACCTCGTCGCCGTGGCCCGCCCACGGCCAGATGCCGATCCCGCGCGCGCAGTGCTCGGCGGCCTCGGTCACCGACAACCAGTCGGCCTGCGGCTGCTTGCCCGCGACCACCACGTTGACGTAGTGGCGGGAGCGCAGGCAGTGGTCATAGGTGGACAGCAGCGTGTTCGCGTCCGGCGGCAGATACACCCGCACGATCGAGGCCTTCTTGTTCAGCACCACGTCCAGGAACCCGGGGTCCTGGTGGGTGAAGCCGTTGTGGTCCTGGCGCCAGACGTGCGAGGACAACAGGTAGTTCAGGCTGGGGATCGGACGCCGCCACGGCACCGACGAACTGGCGTCGAGCCATTTGGCGTGCTGGTTGAACATGGCGTCCACGATGTGGATGAACGCCTCGTAGCAGGTGAACACGCCGTGCCTGCCGGTCAGCAGATAGCCCTCCAGCAGTCCCTGGCACATGTGTTCGGACAGCACCTCGATCACCCGGCCGCCGCGGTCGAGTTTCTGGTCGCGGCGGTCGATCTCCGCCTGCCAATTGCGGCCGGTGACCTCGAGGATGTCCTGCAAGCGGTTGCTGGCCAGTTCGTCCGGCGCGAAGGTGAGGAAGTTGTGCGGATTGCGCCTGGTGACCTCACGCAGCCAGCCGCCGAGCACCCTGGTGGCCTCGTGCAGGGTCGCGCCCGGCGCGGTGACCTCGACGCCGAAGTCGCGCCAGTCCGGTAGGTACAGGTCGCGCAGCAGCGTACCGCCGTTGGCGACCGGGTTGGCGCTCATCCGCCGTTCGCCGAGGGGTACCTGAGCGGTCAGCTCCGGCACCGGCTTGCCGTCGTCGTCGAACAGTTCCTCGGGGCGGTAGGAACGCAGCCACTGTTCGAGCACCGCGCGGTGGTCCGCGTCGGTGCGCGCGCCCGGCAACGGCACCTGGTGCGCGCGGAAGGTGCCCTCGACCTGGTCGCCGTCCACCACCGGCGGACAGGTCCAGCCCTTGGGTGTGCGCAGCACGATCATCGGCCAGCTGGGCCGTGCCCCATCGGCGCCGTCGCGTGCGGCGCCCTGGATCCGCCCGATGCGTTCCATGCTCGTGTCCACCGCCGTGGCCATCGCCTGGTGGACGGTTGCGGGGTCGTCGCCGGCGACGACGATCGGCTCGTAGCCGTAGCCACGCAGCAGCGACAGCAACTCCGGCTCCGGGATGCGCGCCAGGATGGTCGGATTGGCGATCTTGTACTCGTTCAGCGCCAGGATCGGCAGCACCGCGCCGTCGCGCGCCGGATTGAGGAACTTGTTCGCGTGCCAGCTCGTGGCCAGCGGACCCGTTTCCGCCTCGCCGTCGCCGACCACGCAGAACACGGTGAGATCGGGGTTGTCCAGGGCGGCGCCGAACGCGTGTAGCAGCGAATAGCCGAGTTCGCCGCCCTCGTGGAAGGAGCCCGGCGTCTCCGGTGCGCAGTGACTCGGCACCCCACCGGGGAAGGAGAACTGGCGGAACAGCGCGCCCATGCCCGCGGCGTCCTGCGCGATGTGGCTGTAGACCTCGGAGTAGGTCCCCTCCAGCCAGCCGCACGCGTTCGGGCCCGGACCGCCGTGCCCGGGGCCCGCGACGAAGACGGCGTTCAGGCCGCGTTGCCGGATCGCGCGATTGGCGTGCACCCACACGAGATTCAGGCCGGGCACCGTGCCGAAGTGCCCGAGCAGCCTGGGTTTGACATGCTCGGCGCGCAGCGGTTCGCGCAGCAGCGGGTTCGCCGTCAGGTAGATCTGGCCGACCGAGAGATAGTTCGCGGCGCGCCACCACGCGTCGATCGCCGCCAGCTCGTCGCGTGCCAGTGGCCCCGGCACGTCCGCCAGCCGGTAGGGACGCGGTGCCACGGTCCGGCCGCCGGTGCTGCCGACGTTGTCCGCCGAAGTATCGCCGCCCGCACTCGCCATGTGGGTCATGTGCCGACTCTCCTCACGCTCGTGGCATCGGGGACGGCGGCGCCACGACCTGCCGCCGTCGCGGTCCTGCGAAGGTTGCCGATCGGAATCGACAACGCCGGATGGAGAATTCACCGCCAGCCTAGCCGCAAGCGGGCCGCGCGCGGCGGTCCGAGCGTGTCGCGGGAAGCTCATCCCACCCGGGGCCCGTCCGTGGTCTAGGGTCCGCGGCATGCACATTCTCGGCAGGATCATCGGTATCGGCGCCGTCGCCGCGACCACCATCGCGCTGGCGGCCTGCGGCTCGGACGACGAGTCCACTCCCGCCGTCTCCACGACGCGGACCACCGTGGCTGCCGGGCCCTCCGCGCAGCGCCCGGCCACCCAGAGCAAGGGCCGCGAGTGCACCGCCGACGACATCCGCGTCACCGGAGATTTCGGCGCCGCGCCGAAGATCACCCTCCCCGACAACTGCGACCCGCCCAAGCAGCTGATCGTCAAGGATCTGAAGGAGGGCAGCGGGCCCGGCGCCGTGCCCGGCCAGCAGCTGACCATGAACTACGCGCTGGTCACCTGGTCGGACAAGAAGACGCTGGACAGCTCGTTCGATCGCGGCAAGCCGTTCCAGCTCACCCTCGGCGCCGGCCAGGTCATCAACGGCTGGGATCAGGGACTCGTCGGCGTCAAGGAGGGCGCGCGCCGCTTGTTGATCGTGCCGCCGGAGCTGGGCTACGGCGCGGGCGGGCGTGGCATCGCCCCGTACGAGACGCTGGTCTTCGTCACCGACGCGGTCTCGGTGGGGAAGTAGCCCGGCCGCTCGCGTCCCCCGCCGGGCACCGCCGGATGCAGGTCCGCTCGGCCGGTCAACTAACCTGGTCGGGATGCGTGGCGTACGCCGCACCCCTCGTCGTCTCGGCCGAGGCCGGGACTCCGGTTCGGATCGGCGCCGGTGGGGGAATGCGGCAGCCGGCGTAGGGCCGCCTCGCCCGCCGTTCCGATCCCGGAATGCCGGGGGCGGGGCGCCGCAAGACGAACGTCAACCAGTACGAACAACGAACAAGGAGCATGTCCGTGAAGAGCACCGTCGAGCAGCTGAGCCCGACCCGGGTCCGGATCAACGTCGAGGTGCCCTTCGAGGAGCTGAAGCCGGATTTCGACCGCGCGTACAAGGCACTGGCCAAGCAGGTCCGCATCCCCGGCTTCCGTCCCGGTAAGGCGCCCGCGAAGCTGCTCGAGGCCCGTCTCGGCCGTGGCGCGATCCTGGAGCAGGTCGTCAACGACGCGCTGCCCGGTCGCTACAGCGAGGCCGTCACCACCTCCGAGGTGAAGGTCATCGGTCAGCCCGAGATCGAGATCACCAAGATCGAGGACGGCCAGGAGCTGGCCTTCACCGCCGAGGTCGACGTGCGGCCGGAGATCACGCTGCCGGACTACGCGAGCATCGCGGTCACCGTCGACGCGTTCACCGTCGGCGACGAGGACATCGAGGAGCAGCTGCAGTCGCTGCGCCAGCGCTTCGGCACCCTGACCGGGGTGGAGCGTCCGGTGCAGGACGGCGACTTCGTCTCCATCGACCTGTCGGCGACCGTGGACGGCCAGGAGGTGGCCGAGGCCGCCACGACCGGCCTGTCCCACGAGGTCGGCTCCGGTCAGCTCATCGAGGGCCTGGACGAGGCGCTGGTCGGATTGTCGGCGGGCGAGTCGAAGGAGTTCACCTCGAAGCTGGTCGCGGGCGAGCACGCGGGCAAGGACGCGGTCATCACCGTGACCGTGCAGACCGTCAAGGAACGTGAGCTGCCCGAGGCCGACGACGAGTTCGCGCAGCTGGCCAGCGAATTCGACACGCTGGAGGAGCTGAAGGACGATCTGCGGGGCCGCGTCGAGCGGGTCAAGAAGGTGCAGCAGGCGGGCGAGATCCGCGACAAGGTGCTGGACACCCTGCTCGAGCAGGTCGAGGTGCCGCTGCCCGAGGCCGTGGTGAAGGCCGAGATCGACGCGGTGACCCACGACGCGGTGCACGGCTTCGACCACGACGAGGCCAAGTTCGCCGAGGCGCTCGAGGCGCAGGGCAGCTCCCGCGAGGAGTTCGACGCCGACACCAAGCAGGCCGCCGAGAAGTCGGTCAAGACCCAGCTGCTGCTGGACGCGATCGCCGAGGCGGAGGGCACCCAGGTCGGCCAGGAGGAGCTCACCGAGCGGATCCTGTTCCAGTCGCAGCGCTACGGCCTGTCGCCGGAGCAGTTCATCCAGCAGGTGCAGCAGGCGGGCCAGCTGGGCGCGATCTTCGCCGACGTGCGGCGCGGCAAGGCGCTGGCGGGCGTGGTCGGCCAGGTGACCGTCACCGACTCCGCGGGCAACTCGGTGGACACCACCGAAATGTTCGGTGCCCCCGCCGATTCCGCCGATGAGGAAGCGGCCGTCGAGACGGCCCCGGCGGACGCCGAATAATTCCATGGAATGTCGGCGTGATCGACGCCCGCGAGGTGCGCTGATTGCGCTGTGAGCGAAGAAAGGGCGGTACCGGGAGTTCGGTGCCGCCCTGCTTCGTTAATGTTTGTGACGACAAGTTGGATGGCCATGTCCGACCGGGTGCGGCATATCCAACCAGTGATGGCTATGCGGCAATCCGCAACGAGCCGGCGAGAGAAGGCAGGTATCCGTGACAATCAACCAGGCAGGGGTCATGACAACCGCGACTGCTGGTCTCAACCTCAGTGATTCGGTGTACGAGCGCCTGCTGCGTGAGCGCATCATCTTCCTCGGCACACAGGTCGACGACGACATCGCGAACAAGCTGTGCGCGCAGATCCTGCTGCTCTCGGCGGAGGATCCCACCAAGGACATCTCGCTCTACATCAACTCGCCGGGCGGCTCGGTGACCGCGGGCATGGCCATCTACGACACGATGCAGTTCGCCGAGTGCGACATCGCGACCTACGGCATGGGCCTGGCCGCGTCCATGGGGCAGTTCCTGCTCACCGCGGGCACCAAGGGCAAGCGCTACGCGCTGCCGCACGCGCGGATCATGATGCACCAGCCCTCCGCGGGGATCGGCGGCTCGGCGGCCGACATCGCGATCATGGCCGAGCAGTTCGCGCACACGAAGCGTGAGCTGAACGAACTGCAGGCGCAGCACACCGGCAAGTCGGTCGAGCAGGTCACCGCCGATGCCGACCGCGACCGCTGGTTCACCGCGGCCGAAGCCCTGGAATACGGCTTCATCGACCACGTGATCAGCCACGCGAATCAGGCCAACGGCGCCAAGAAGTAACGCACCGGATCACCCACAGGCCCCCGGACACCTCGAACGTCCGGCCGCCGCACCGACTTTGGAGACGAAGATGGCCAATTCGATCGACCCGCGCGCCGGCCTGTCCGGCATGGCACCGCAGAGCCCGCAGGCGCGCTACATCCTGCCGTCGTTCATCGAGCACTCGAGCTTCGGCGTCAAGGAGTCCAACCCGTACAACAAGCTGTTCGAGGAGCGCATCATCTTCCTCGGTGTGCAGGTGGACGATGCCTCCGCGAACGACATCATGGCGCAGCTGCTGGTGCTGGAGTCGCTGGACCCCGACCGCGACATCACCATGTACATCAACTCGCCGGGTGGCTCGTTCACCTCGCTGATGGCCATCTACGACACCATGCAGTACGTGCGCGCCGACGTCGCCACCGTCTGCCTGGGCCAGGCCGCCTCGGCCGCCGCCGTGCTGCTGGCCGCGGGCACCCCGGGCAAGCGCGCCTGCCTGCCCAACGCCCGCGTGCTGATCCACCAGCCCTCGCTGGAGGGCGGCATCCAGGGTCAGGTGTCGGATCTGGAGATCCAAGCCGCCGAGATCGAGCGCATGCGCCGCCTGATGGAGAGCACGCTCGCGCGGCACACCGGCAAGGACGCCGACACCATCCGCAAGGACACCGACCGCGACAAGATCCTGACGGCCGAGGAGGCCAAGGAGTACGGGATCATCGACACGGTGTTCGACTACCGGAAGCTGAGCGCGCAGAAATAAGGCGCGAATCGTCGTTCCCGGCCGGAGCCGGGACGGCGGGGCGAATTGCCGATCCCGGGGCTGTTCGCTCTAAATTGCTTCGTGACAGGGAATTCCGGCCGGGAAGTACGCAATGGGGCATACCGCCCGGCCGGGCCGCCCTCGCGCTGCCGCGGGTTCGAGAATTTGTTCGAACCGACGGCGCCGCGCGGCGGGCGGTCCGGAGGACGGCTCGTGACGACTCGCACAACCCGCGCGAGAAACATGCGCGAGTTGTCGACCTCCATCCCGAACACCGGGTACGGTCAACCTAGGGACCTTTGCTCCCGGTTGACGGCACTGCCCCACCGGCCACGAAATCAGCCGATGCGTTTGCGGCTGCGAAAGTGGTGGACAGCTGGCAACCTGGACGGACGGTTGCACGCGGACAAGGAAGTAGGGACCCACGAGATGGCGCGCATCGGAGATGGCGGCGATCTGCTGAAGTGCTCGTTCTGCGGAAAGAGCCAGAAGCAGGTCAAGAAGCTCATTGCGGGACCAGGGGTGTACATCTGCGACGAGTGCATCGATCTCTGCAACGAGATCATCGAGGAGGAACTCGCCGAGTCCAGCGAGGTCAAGCTCGATGAGCTGCCCAAGCCCGCCGAGATCCGGGATTTCCTGGAGAACTACGTGATCGGCCAGGACACCGCCAAGCGCACTCTCGCGGTGGCCGTCTACAACCACTACAAGCGCATCCAGGCCGGTGACAAGGGTCGGGACAGCCGCGGCGAGACCGTCGAGCTGGCCAAGTCCAACATCCTGATGCTCGGTCCCACCGGCTGCGGCAAGACCTATCTGGCCCAGACGTTGGCGAAGATGCTGAACGTCCCGTTCGCCATCGCCGACGCCACCGCGCTGACCGAGGCCGGGTATGTCGGCGAGGACGTCGAGAACATCCTGCTGAAGCTGATCCAGGCGGCCGACTACGACGTCAAGCGCGCCGAGACCGGCATCATCTACATCGACGAGGTCGACAAGATCGCCCGCAAGAGCGAGAATCCGTCGATCACCCGTGACGTGTCCGGCGAGGGCGTGCAGCAGGCCCTGCTGAAGATCCTGGAGGGCACTCAGGCGAGCGTGCCGCCGCAGGGCGGGCGCAAGCACCCGCACCAGGAGTTCATCCAGATCGACACCACCAACGTGCTGTTCATCGTGGCGGGCGCCTTCGCCGGTCTGGAGAAGATCATCTCCGACCGCACCGGCCACCGCGGCATCGGTTTCGGCGCCGAGGTGCGGTCGAAGGCCGAGATCGACACCACCGATCACTTCGCGGAGGTCATGCCAGAGGACTTGATCAAGTTCGGCCTGATCCCCGAGTTCATCGGCCGCCTGCCCGTGGTCGCCTCGGTGACGAACCTGGACAAGGAATCGCTGGTCAAGATCCTCTCCGAACCGAAGAACGCGCTGGTCAAGCAGTACGTCCGGCTGTTCGAGATGGACGGGGTCGATCTCGAGTTCACCGACGACGCGCTGGAGGCGGTCGCCGACCAGGCGATTCTGCGCGGCACCGGCGCGCGTGGCCTGCGGGCGATCATGGAGGAAGTCCTGCAGCCCGCGATGTACGACATCCCCAGCCGCGACGACGTCGCCAAGGTGGTCGTCAACGCGGATACGGTCAACGACAACGTCCTGCCCACCATCGTGCCGCGCAAGGCGCAGCGGCCGGAGCGCCGGGAGAAGTCGGCGTAATTCGGGTGTGGCGACCCGTCGCAGGGGGTACTCCTCCGTGAGGGTTGAGCAGACAGCCTAGTTCCGGCGTTTCTCTCCGGGGCGCGTCATTACCCGCGAGCAAGTCCGTTTTCGAGATGCTCGCGGGGGACTGGACCGAGGTCCTCATGTCGACAGGCTTGGCCAACCCCACGTACGTTCTCACCGCCGCTCGCAACGCCGATCACCCCGCCGAGCGGCTCAAGATCTCTGTCACCGTTCCGAGCGACTCGGTCACGCTGTGCGCGCTCGCGGGCGAAGTCGATCATTACACCGTCGAAGTGTTTCGACGCAGGCTGATCGGCTCGCTGGGCACGGCGGCGCCTTTGGTGGTCGTCGATCTGTCGAAGGTCACGTTCTTCGGCGTCGTCGGGTTGCACGTCCTGGTCGACGCGCGGTCCATGCTGGCCCAGACCGGCCGTAGGATGCGCCTGGTGACCGGGCCCCGGTGTGTGGACCGGCTGCTAGAGCTGGCGGGAGATCTGGCGCGCTTCGAGACGATGTCGAGTCTCGCCGACGCCGTGCTCGACGCGGCCTGACGCGGCCCGGGTCGATACCATCGGTGCATGTTCGCCAACCGGCGCTTGGAGCGCAAGGTCGACGCCCTGCACGCCAAGCTCGACCTGATCATGACCCATCTGGGCATCGAGGCGCCGGCATCGGCCGTGTCGCCGCGTGCCGTGCCGGCGGTCCCGCGCGGCGACGGCATGGCCGAGATCGATGCGCTTCTGGCGCAGGGCAAGAAGATTCACGCCATCAAGCGGTATCGCGAACTCACCGGGTGCGGCCTGAAAGAGGCCAAGGACGCGGTCGAACGCCGGTATCCGTACTGATCACCGGGGCGCGAGCACAGGGCTCGACGGCTCGCGTGCCGGCGCGGACGTAGAGCGGGCGTTCTTCGACGACTTGCCCCGCACCGCAGGCTGATCGGCCTAGCTGTGTGCGCCCTGCACCACGGGGGTGTGCAGATCTACCGGGAAGTCGCCGTCCGCGCTGGTCAGGCTGTCCGCCGCGGAGCGTTCCGGCAAGGGGTTGTGCCCGGTCGGGTCGGGCAGGCTGCGTACCTGCTCGGTGGCATAGCCGATCGCGCGTCCGTATCGCGCGCTCGCGGCATCGTGGATGAGCAGGGCTACGCCGATCATCACCGGGGCGACACCGTGCACGGCGGCGTCGAACCATCGCCCGGCGCTCACGTACGGGTAGGTGTTCAGTCCGACGGTGAGCGCGAGCAGGGCCATTTCCGCCGCCGCGACTTGGCTCCGGTTGTCCAGCACGCCCCATTCGGTGACCTTGTTCGTGCCGATCATGATGATGATCAGCGACACGCTGATCATCGCCTCGAGCAGGTAGCTGAACCAGTACAGTGGGTCGTCCGGGCCACCCGGCGCGATGTTGTGCTGAACGTTGACCGCCGACCACAGCATTCCGGCGGCGACCACGCCGGCCAGCGCGCCGAGCGACCAGGAGCGGTGCCGGTACAGCGACGCCAACCTGGCGTGCGGGCTGGATGCACGCCGCTGCGCGGCAATCGCCTTGCGCGCCAACAGCAGGTCCCTGATCTCGGCCTTCTCGATGGCCTCCGCGGTGTGCCGCGCCCGGTCGGAGGCCGCGGCGCCCGCCTCGGCGTGCTTCCAGCGCTGTTCGCGGTCCTGGGTCCGGATCCGTTCGGCCAGTTCGCGTTCAGCGAGCAGTTCCTCCTCCGACAGCGCGCCGGTCAGAGCCGGGTCGAACTGGTAGGCGAGACGGCCGCGGGCCTTCTCGACTCGTCTCGCCAGCCGTGCGACGTCGTCGTCCGGGGTCTGTTCGTCGAGCATGCGGCTCCAAACGGTCGGGCGGAGGGGAACTCGAGAAACCGAAGACGCCGTTACCCCGAAACTCGCGAAGGTAGCTCGCAGGCCGCGGCACGGCCAGGCGACGTCAACACCTCTTATTCTTAGTGCATTCCGGGCCGTAACGACAGCCCCGGGTGAACGCGGCGCCGGAGTATCAGGTCGGATCGAACCATTCCCGCAGCGCCGCGGCCCTTTTCACGACCAGGGCACCCGGCACGAATCGGTGCTGAAACCCTGCGCCGTGATCCCGAGCGCCGAATTGAACCGGGCGCGTGAGTTTTCCAGCGCGATCTGATAGCTGAGCTCCACCACACCCGCTCGGCCGAAGCGCCGCTCCAGGTCGGCGACCTGTTCGTCGGTGACCGCGGTCGGCGTTGCGGTCATCGCGTCGGCGTAGGCGATGGCGGCGCGCTCGTCGTCGGAGTACAGCGGCGAGGTCGCGTAGTCGGCGATGTGTTCCAGCCGCGCGACGTCCAGCTCGCCCAGGCGCATGAGCATGGCTCCGAAGTCGACGCACCACGAACAGCCGATCGTCCACGCCGTGCGATACACCGCGATCTCGCGGATGACGGCGGGCAGGGCGGTGCTGGCCTTGCCGACCATGGTCTCGTGGACCGCGCTGGCCCTCAGCAATTTCGGATGGTTGGCGGTGACGGCGAAGGGCTCCGGCACTTCGCGGAAGCGGCGCTTGGCCAGCCGGTAGAGCAGCTTGGTCGTCGGTCCCGCGTGTTGCGGGGTGACGGCGGCGATACGGGTGGCGCCCATGTCGATCTCCTTCGATCAGCGGATGTGGTTCCTACTTCTCGGACGAGAGACCGTGCCGGAATGTGATGGGGCCGCGATGTGACCTGGCGCACCCGGCCGCCGCGCGCGCTACTCGGGCTCGACCCGCATGTCCTCCTGGCTCCAGTAGGCGCGCATCCCGGTGATCCGGCCTTCCTCGTCGAACTCCATCACATCGATCGGTGACAGGACGAAGCGCTGCCCGCCGACCTTGGTGACGATGGTGAACGGGAACGCGGCCTGATTGCCCGCGATTCTCACGTCCTCCGGCCGCAGCTCGGTCTCCCGATCCAGTGCGGCGATCACCTCGTAGAACTCGCGGATGGCCTCGTGGCCGCGCTTGGGCGAAGTGCCGACGGGGTCCTCCACGATCGCGTCGGGCGCGTACAGGGCGACGATGTCCTCGGTCGGCCCCGAGCCGACCAGCTTGACGTATTGCTCCACCACGTCGCGAATCTGTGCGGCCATCGAGTCTCCTCCGAAATGAAACGTGTTCTAGTTTGTAGCCTAGCGCGTTCGGGCGCCCGATTCGATCCCTTCCGCTTCGTCCAACACGACGATCCGCACTCCGGTGGCGAGCAGTGTGGTGGCCGACAGGCCGAACAGGGTGCGGAAAGCGTCGCTGAAATGTGAGGGGCTGGCGAAGCCCGCGTCGGCCGACGCGGCGGTGAGGTTCGCGCCCTCGGCGAGCGCGCGGCCGACGCCGAGCATCCTGGCCCACAGCCGGTACCGCCGGAACGAGGTGCCCGCCTGGGCGGCGAACAGATGCAGGAAGCGCGACTCCGACAAGTGCGCGGCCGCGGCGAACCGGGCGGCGGTGAACTCCCGCGCGGGATGGGCGCGGAGGGCCGCCATCGCCTCGGCTACCCGGTCGTCCGGCGCGGGGACCGGCCCGGCGCCGATGAGTTCGGCCAGCGAGCGCGGATCGGGGCACGTGGCGCTCGCGGCCGTGGCGAGCGCGGCTTCCGCCCGATGACCGAGTCCGAATTCGGCGTGCCACCGGATCATCCGGTCTCGGCAGGCTCGGGCACCCCGCGACCCCGGATCCAGATAGCAGAACATCATCTGGTCGCCGCCCGCGACGACGCGGTGCACCCGGCGCGGCGGGATCAGCGCGCTGCGCACGGTGTGCGTGACGGCATCGGTCGCGAGTGTGAACGGCGCGTCCAACCCGACGGCCAGACAGTTCACGGCGGTGGAATGCGCGTCCGGACGCAGGGACGGTCCGCGATAGATCGCCTGCCCGGGCCACAGCCACAGAATCGCGGACGCAGCCGTCCCCGGCGGAGTGCTCGGCTCCATGCCATCATGCTGTCACGGGCCGTGCGAACCGCGATATTTTCTGTTGTCCGGGGTGAAGGCTCCGCTCGGTATGACCCGAGCGGGCTCGGGGATCGCCGTTGACCCCCTGGCTCGCCGTTGAACCAGACCCGCGCTCGGTATTTGTTGACTCTGTCGGTAACGGCTCATCCCGCGTTACCGCGCGGCGACGGCCGCTTCGGAGTAGTCGCCGTCGGCGGCGCACCGCTTCTGCTCCGGGGTGCTCGGTACGCGTCGTCCGACGCGACGATCCGGGCGAGGGACCGCTCTGTGACGTGGTGTTCATTTAGTCCTTTTCGTCTGTAGCCCGTCGGCGGTCCAATGATTCCGACGGCGCGGACCGGGGAAATTCATCGGCATTTCCGCAGTTCGTGCCCCGGTGTGTCGAGCTTGCGCTCCCGGTGCCGTGCTGTTTACTCGGTCCGGTCAACCAGATGTTCGAGTGACGAGTGGAAGCGGAGGAGACATGGCACTGCCTACCATGACCGCAGAGCAGCGCACCGAGGCCTTGGCCAAGGCGGCTGCGGTCCGCAAGGCACGCTCCGAACTGATCGGCAAGGTGAAGGCGGGCAAGGTTTCGGTCGCGGATCTGCTGAAGAAGGCAGACTCCGACGAGCTGGTGAAGAAGACCAAGGTGGCCGCGGTGATCAAGGCCCTGCCCGGTGTCGGGCCGGTGAAGGCCGCGAAGTTGATGGACCAGGCGGAGATCCCGGAGGATCGCCGGATCGGCGGGCTCGGTGCGCGTCAGCGCGCGGCACTGCTCGAAGCGCTGAAGGACTGACAGGCGGGGAATTCGCCAAGTCGCGGCGTCATCCGCGGATCCACCGGATCACGCCCGTGGTGATCTCCCACGGGCGTCCCGGACTCGGCTGCCGGGGTTCGCCGATCAGCGAACGGCGCGCGGACGGCGGCGCGGGAAACGCAGCGTCACCGGTTGCGGGTCCGAGAGGGGCAACTCGCCTCGCGGCGGCAGGAAGAGGCAGGCCGCTCCGCCGATCACGAGCAGGAACGCCGCGATCAGGCTGGCCGTGAAGCTCGCCGCGCCCATCTCAGCGGGCTTGTGGAAGAGGTGGTAAAGGGAATGGGGGACACCGAAGGTGAGCCAGCCGACGCCCGCGATCCGGGCCGCCGTGGTTCGGTTGACCACGAGCGCGGCGATCGTCACCGCTGTCAGCGCCAGGAAGAAGGCGCCCACGTCGGCCGCCAGATGGTGGTTGTACGGGCCGTCCGCCGCCACCCACTGGGCGCCGAACCCCGGAAAACTGGTGTACCAGGAGTGCGGCGCGAACGTGGCCCAAAGGCCGACGATCGCTCCTTGTACCGCCAAGACGGCCAGCACGATCCGCGTCAGCAGCAGGCGGCGGTACTGCTCGAACCGCATCCGCACCCGCAGGCCCTCGGAGTTCCCCTCCACCGATATCCGCATCGGCCGCTCCGTTCTCGCCGAATCCGTTCCGGCTCCGTGCAGCCACGGTAGAACGGGCGTCCGGCGCGGGCAATAGTGAGTCAGGCCAACAACGAGTCGGCGCCCGGATCGGTGCGCAGCCGCTCGGGGGCGGTGTAGACGTTCATCGTGTCGCCACGGAGGAAGCCGATCAGACTCAGTCCGGCGTCGGCGGCGAGATCGACCGCCAGCGAACTCGGCGCCGAGACCGCGCCGAGCATCGGGATTCCGGCCATGACGGCCTTCTGCACCAGTTCGAACGACGCGCGCCCGCTCACGATCAGCACCAGATCATGGGCCGGCACCCTGGATTCGCGCAGTGCCCAGCCGATCACCTTGTCCACCGCGTTGTGCCTGCCGATGTCCTCGCGCACCGCAAGCGCTTGCCCGTCGGTGGTGAACAGGCCCGCCGCATGCAAGCCGCCGGTGGCTTCGAACACCGATTGGCGGTCACGCAGCATGCCGGGCATCGCGGCCAGTACCCGGGTGTCCACCACAGGGCCGGCGGCAGGCGGGGGGAATCGGGTGCGCTTGCGAACCTCGTCCAAAGCAGTCTTGCCGCACAGTCCGCAGGCTCCGGTGGTGAGGAAGGAGCGGGTCGGCACCGGGACGGGGGTGCGCAGGGTGACGTCGAGGACGTTATAGGTGTTGCGACCCTGGTCGTCGGTGCCCGCGCAGTAGCGGGCCGCCACGATGTCCTCGGCGGAACCGATGATGTCTTCGCTCAGCAGGAATCCGTGCACCAGGTCGATGTCGTTGCCGGGGGTGCGCATGGTGACCGTCAGCGACTGCCCGTCGATGCGGATCTCGAGCGGTTCTTCGACGGCCAAGGTGTCCGGGCGCTGGATCTGCCCGCTGGGCGAGATCCGGCGCATCCGGCGGCGAGCGGTGACGCGGCTCATGTGCCCGAAGCCTCGAACCGCACCGTGACCGCCTTGGAAACGGGAGTGTTCGACCGTTCGGCGACATGGTCCAGCGGCACCAGGGGATTGGTCTCGGGGTAGTAGGCGGCGGCGTTGCCACGCGGTGTGGGGTAAGAGACCAGGCGGAAGCCTTCGACGCGGCGTTCGGTGCCGTCGGTCCACTCGGAGACGACGTCGACCAGATCGCCGTCGCGGAAACCGAACGCGCTGATGTCCTCGGGATGGACCAGCACCACTTTGCGGCCGTTGTGGATGCCGCGGTAGCGGTCGTCCAAGCCGTAGATGGTGGTGTTGTACTGGTCGTGGCTGCGCAGGGTTTGCAGGATCAGTCTGCCCGCGGGGACCGGCAGCCAGGTCAGCTCGTTGACCGCGAAGTTGGCCTTGCCGGTGGCGGTGCGGAATTCGCGGGCGTCGCGCGGCGGATGCGGTAGCTGGAAGCCGCCCCGGCCGCGGACTTTCGCGTTGTAGTCGGCGCAGCCGGGCACGACGCGGGCGATGGCGTCGCGGATGCTGTCGTAGTCACGGGCGAAGCGGGCCCACGGCACCGGGTGGTCGGGGCCAAGGACCGCCTGGGCGAGTTCGCAGACGATGGCGACTTCACTGCGCAGCTGGTCGCTGACCGGCCGCAACCGGCCGGTGGACAGGTGCACCATCGACATCGAGTCCTCCACGGAGACTGCATTCTTGGCGCCGTCCGGGGCCAGGTCGAGGTCGGTGCGCCCGAGCGTCGGCAGGATGAGCGCGGTACGGCCGTGCACGACGTGGCTGCGGTTGAGTTTGGTGGAGACCTGCACGGTGAGCGCGCAGTCGCGTAGCGCGGCTTCGGTCACGGCGGTGTCGGGGGTGGCGGAGACGAAGTTGCCGCCCATGCCGATGAAGACTTTCGCCTGTCCGTCGCGCATGGCGCGGATGGCGGCGACGGTGTCGAGGCCGTGCTCGCGCGGGCTGATGATGCCGAATTCGCGGTCGAGGGCGTCGAGGAAGGTGTCGGGCATCTTCTCCCAGATGCCCATGGTGCGGTCGCCCTGCACATTCGAGTGACCGCGCACGGGGCACACACCCGCGCCCGGTTTGCCGATCATGCCGCGCAACAGCAGCAGATTGGTGGCCTCCTCGATGGTGGCCACGGCATGGGCCTGCTGGGTCAGGCCCATCGCCCAGCACAGGATGATGTTGCGCGAGCGGGCGAACAGCTCGGCGGTGTGCTCGAGTTCGGCCGTGGTGAGACCCGTCGCTTCCAGTACGGTGTCGAAATCGACCATGCGCACGTGCTTCGTATTCGGCGTAGCCCGCGCAGTGGGCGTCGACGAACGCCCGGTCGACCACCGTGCCCGGTGCGCGATCCTCCGCTTCCAGCAGCAGGCGGCCGAGCGCCTGGAACAGGGCCAGGTCACCGCCGAGGCGGATCTGCAGGAAGTCGTCGGCGATCGGCACGCCGGTGGTGACGCCCTTGATCGTCTGCGGATCGCGGAAGCCGAGCAGCCCGGTCTCGGGCAGGGGGTTCACCGCGACGATCCGGGTCCCGTTCGCCTTCGCCGCGGCCAGCGCGCTGAGCATCCGGGGATGATTGGTGCCCGGATTCTGCCCCGCCACGATGATCAGGTCGGCCTTGGCGAAGTCATCGATGGAGACCGAGCCCTTGCCGATCCCGATCGAGCTCGACAGCGCCGCGCCGGAGGACTCGTGGCACATGTTGGAGCAGTCCGGCAGATTGTTGGTGCCGTAGCTGCGCACCAGCAGCTGATAGAGGAACGCGGTCTCGTTGCTGGTGCGGCCGGAGGTGTAGAACACCGCCTCGTCCGGGGAGTCCAGCCCGCGTAGCGTGTCGGCGATCGAACGGTAGGCGTCGTCCCAGGCGATCGGCCGGTAGTGGGTGTCTCCGGGACGCAGCACCATCGGGTGGGTCAGCCTGCCCTGCTGGCCGAGCCAATAGCCGGATTTGTCGCTCAGGTCCGCCACCGAGTGGGTGGCGAAGAACTCGGGGGTCACCGTGCGCAGCGTGGCTTCCTCGGCGACGGCTTTCGCGCCGTTCTCGCAGAACTCGGCGGGCCTGCGATGGCCGCTCGCCTCCGGCCAGGCGCAGCCAGGGCAGTCGAAGCCGTGCACCTGATTGACCCGGGCCAGGGTGCGCACCGTGCGGATGACGCCCATCTCCTCGATCGAGCGTTTCAACGCCACCGCCACGGCGGTGACGCCCGCGGCCTGCTCTTCGGGCGGGGTCACCGTCAGCTCGGACTCGTCGATGTCGCGGCTCGGTCCGTTTCGGTGCATGCCGCCATTGTGCTCCCCGCGCGGTCCGGGCTCGACTCGACCGGTGGATCGGCCGTCTCCGGCGCGAGGCCGGTGAGCTGGGCGCGAAGCCGTGCGGTGCACGGCGGTGCTGCGCCCCGGCCTCGGCCGTGCGAGGGGCGACCCGGAGCCCGGTTCCGCAAGCGCGGCGGCGCGGCGAGCCGTTCACGCTGTGCGGCGCCCTGGCGCGAGGCAGCCGCGAGCACCGGGGTCATGACATGCTCGAACGGAGTCCACCTCGCACCGCGGCTCGGTGGTCGGCGCCCGGGCCGGGTGACCGACGCCGTGCGTGTGCGGGCGCGGCGACGCTGTCGTCACCGCGGCCACTTTGCCCGGCGCCCTCGGCGGCTACGAACGGCGGCGCGCTCCCGCGATATCCGCCGTGCCCGTGCGCTGCTCGTCGCCTCGATAGGTGAGGACCCGCTCGCTGATGCGGACACGCCAGCCGGGCGGGAGCTCGGTCGGGGACGTGCTGATCCTGGTCCACTGGTCGGTGCCGGGACCCGCGATGAAGGTGCCGGAGGTAGCGGCGGCGTCCCGGATGTACACCTTGCCGCCGTCCACCGACACATAGGCGTGGACCCGCGAGACATGGCGATCGCGCTGGATGACGATCGGCGTGGCGGCGGCGGTGCGGACCGCCTCGTCCACCTGCGGTCCGCGCCCGATGACGTAGGCGCGGTCCAACGGGTAGGCCGCTCCCTCTTCGGTGACCAGCGCACCGACGGCGTCTCCGGACAGCGCCGCCGGGCTGATGGCTCGCGTTCCGCCGTTCTCGGGCGCTTTGCGCAGGGCGACCGGTTCGCGCGCGGGCTGCACCTGGGACCACGCCAGCGGTCGGTCCGGGACCGGCCGGGGCGGACGCGGTTTGGCGAAGGGGCGGACCGACTCGGTCGGCCTGGGTGTCGCTGGTGCGACGGCGTCGGCGGCGCTGGTCTGCCGAGGGATCGGCGTTGCCTGCGCGACGGCGTCGGACGCGCCGGTCGGTCGGGGAGCGGGCGATGCTTGCGCGACGGCGTCGGACGCGCCGGTCGGTTCCGGCATCGCCGCGAATCCGGCCGCCGCCGTCGCCTCGGGCTCGCCCCGTGTGGAAGGCTCGGACGTCCGTGGTTCGGTGGCTTTTCCGGTGCGTCGTACCGCGGCGTGCAGCACGAAGCCGCCGCCCGGAACCACACCTGCGCGCAGGTCGGTGCGGGGCAGGGCGGTCGGCGGCTCGCCGGTGTCCGCGCCGATCCTGATGCGGCGCACCGGTTCGCGCACGATCTCGTCCACCCAGGTGAACGCACGCCCGCCGTCGAGGCGGCGGGTGCCCTCCGCGCCTTGGATCTCCGCGGTCACCGGTCCGCGCAACAGGATCAGCACGCCGTCCGCGGTGGGGGCGACCACACCGAACGGGGGCGGTTGGACGGTGCTGCCGAAGATCACCGCGGCCAAGCGTTGCGCCAGCGCGGCGCCGGGATGCTCGCCTTCGGCCACGGCTTCGATGGTGCCGAGTATTCGGTCCGTGGAGGTCGTTTCGGCCCCGAGGTAGGCGACGACCGCACCGAAACGGGCGACGAGTCCGTCGCCCGGTGCGACACCCACGGTGGACGGTTTTCTGCGCACCCGCGCCCTCCTTCCCGGCGCACTACCGGCATACCGAAGTCAGCATAGAGCGTCGGCGACAACCGAACCGGGGTCTGCTCGCATCGCGAAGCGGACAGCGCGAACGTCTCGCCGTGTCATCGGATTCTCGAATCGCATTCTGTCGGGCGGGTTCTCGTGAGCGGTCGCCGCCAACCTTCGCAAAGGCTGTGAGCTGCATGTTGTGGTGTTTTCCGCAGCAAGCGGCCGGTCATGCCGAACAAAGAAAGCTGTGGTGTGAGTCACATTATCTGTATGGGCGGTGCATCCGCCGGCGGGACCGGGCGCGCTGCGTCCACCGCGGATCGTCGGCGCACGCCGTTGTGCCGGGCTCCGCGCGACATGGCGCGCCGGTCGGCCGCGACCACGTCGAAGAGCCCTCGCACGCGATGGGCGGCGTTCGGCGCCTGATCGGTCCCGCCGGATCGGCCTCTTCGCGGCATCTCCGGACGCGCATGGACTTGCGCCGCTCACCCGAACGGCGTTCGTCCCTCGTTATGCTCGGCCCATGAGCGCAGCAGCCGTCAGCCGCAGGGCCCGCCCGGCCAAAGCTCCGCTGAGCCGCGAGGTGATCGTCGAGACCGGCCTGCGCATCCTTGACCGGGATGGAGCGGCGGCGCTGACCATGCGCCGGGTCGCACAGGACTTGGACACCGGTGCCGCCTCGCTGTACGTATACGTCGCCAATCGCGACGATCTGATGGCCGCCATGCTCGACCATGTCCTCGGTTCCGTCCCCGAGCCCGCCGGGGCGAGCTGGCGGGAGCGGCTCACCGAGCTGGTCGATGCCACGGTCGCGGCGATGAGCAGGCACGAAGGGCTGGCGCTCGTCGCGCTCGGTGTGATTCCGAGCAGTCCGAACGCCCTGCGGCTGGTGGAGCTGATGCTCGGTTCGCTCACCGCGGCGGGACTGGACGAGCGGACCGCGTCGTGGGCGGTGGACCTGCTGTTTCTGCACATCACCGCGTCGGCGGCCGAACAGAGTGCGCACCGCGTCGGGGGCGGCAGCGAGCAGGAGTACCTCGCCGCGATCGAGCGGCGCTTCGCCGAACTGCCCGCCGACCGCTATCCGACCGTCGTGGCCATGCGGGAGGCTCTGCTGGCGGGCGGCGGTGACGCGCGCGCGGCCTGGGCCGTGCAAGTGCTGCTCAACGGCATCCTCGCCACGCGGGCGCAGTGAAATTCGCTGGTTCATGTCGTGGGGGTGGACTGATAATGGGCCGGTGATCCGGCCCGCGACACCCCGAGACCTCCCCGTGCTCCAGGACATCGAGCGCGCGGCGGGTGAGCCGTTCGCGCAAATCGGAATGACGACCGTGGCCGACGACGAACCACCCTCACTGGCGACTCTGCGACAGTTCCAGCAGGCCGGGCGGGCCTGGGTGTGGACCGACGACGGCATGGCGATCGGCTACCTTGTCGCGGCAGTGGTCGACGGGAACGCCCACATCGAGCAGGTCTCGGTGCGCCCGGATCACGCCCGGCGCCGGATCGGCAAGCGCTTGCTCGACCAGGCCGCCCGATGGGCCGCCGCCGCGGGCCTACCCGCGATGACGCTGACCACGTTCACCGAGGTGCCGTGGAACGGGCCGTATTACGAGCGGCTCGGCTTCCGGTACCTGTCGGCGGGAGAGGAGACGCCGGGGTTGGTCGCGCTGCGCGCCGCCGAGCAGGCCCACGGCCTCGACCGCTGGCCGCGCGCGTGCATGCGCGCGGAACTGTCCGCATGGTCGATGGACTGAGCCGCCCGTACGCGTCGTGCCGTCAAGCGAGGGCGCGTACGGCCGCGGGCGCCGCGGCGGCCCGATCTTCGGCGATCAGGCCGATGCGCGTGCGCCGATCCAGCAGGTCGTCGATCTCCAGCGCGCCCTCGTGGGACACCGCGAACGCGAATTCGGCTCCGATTACGTCCATTCCGGGCGCGACCGGCTCGACGAGGGCAGGATCACGGCGCGCCGCGGCCAGCACGGCGTCCGCCTCACCGCCGTAGCGTTCGATCAGCACCTGCGGCGCGTCGATGCGGTCGCGCGCCGCTCCGGAGACCGCGCCTACCAGTGGTAGCCGCCGGGTGCGGCACGGTGCCGCGGCGAGACCGTTGTGCGCGACGGCGGCGTCGATCACGTCCTCGGCCATCTTGCGGTAGGTGGTGAGTTTGCCTCCCACGATGGTGACGATCCCGCTCGGGGAACGCAGCACCGCGTGTTTGCGCGAGATGTCGGCGGTGCTGTCGTCGGCGGTCTCCAGCAGTGGGCGCAACCCGGCGTAGGAGCCGCGAATATCGGCGCGGGTCAGCGGCTCGCGCAGGGCGGGATTGATGGTGTCGAGCAGGAAATCGATCTCGCCGTCGGTGGCCTTCGGCTCGTCGGGAACCGGGCCCGGCGCGTCCTCGTCGGTCAACCCCAGGTACACCCGGCCGTGCGCGGCGGGGAAGGCGAAGACGAAGCGGCCGATGCTGCCGGGCACCGGTACGGTGAGCGCCGCGGACAGGCCGCCGAAGGACGCGGCGGAGAACACCAGGTGGGCGCCGCGGCTCGGGCGCAGCCGGATGCTCGGATCCACCTGATCGGCCCAGACTCCGGTGGCGTTCACCACGGCGCGCGGCCGCACCGCCAGGGTCTCGCCGGTGCGCGTGTCACGCAGGGTCGCCGAATTCCCGGTCACGTCGAGCGCTTCGACGCGGGTCAGAATGCGCGCGCCGTTGGCCGCCGCGGTGCGCGCCAGTGCGACGACCAAGCGCGCGTCGTCGACCAGCTGTCCGTCCCATGCCTGCAGCCCGCCGCGCAGGTCCGCGCGGCGCACAGTCGGTGCGAGCCGTACCGCCTCCGCGGCGGCGATGTGCCGGGACCGGGGCAGCAGCGCAGCGGGGGTGCCCGCACCACGCCGCAACAGATCACCCGCCAGGAAACCGGCGCGCACCAGTGCGGCTTGCGTCGTGCCGATATTCGGCAGCAGCGGGACCAGTTGGGGCAGCGGGCGCACCAGATGTGGCGCCGTGGTGCGCATGAGAATGCCGCGCTCCGAGGCGCTTTCGTGGGCGATGCCGACGCGGCCGCTCGCGAGATAGCGCAGGCCGCCGTGCACCAGCTTGGAACTCCAGCGGCTGGTGCCGAAGGCCAGGTCGTGGCGTTCCACCAGCATGGTGCGCAGCCCGCGGGCCGCGGCGTCCAGCGCCGCGCCCGCGCCGGTGACGCCACCGCCGATCACCAGGACGTCGACCTCGGCGCCGTCGCCGAGCCGGGACAGATCCGCCGCGCGGCGGACGGCGTTCAACGCGGAGTCCCCGGTGTGTCCCGGATCAGTGCTCATCACAATGCCTTTCGGATACGGCGAGAAGGGTGCGAAGACGACTCATCGCGCTTGTCCTCGGTCGTCTCCCGGGCGTGGTCGTCCAGGTACCCGTCGATCGCGCGACGGAGTTCGGTGTCGAGGTGCTCGCCCGACAGCAGCGGCGCGACGGTGCCCGCCGACTGCACCGCGGATTGGGCGATCAGCAGCAGCATCGTGGCCATCTGTTCCGGGTCGCCCCCGCGGATGGAGCCGTCCCGCTGGCCGTCGCGGATACCTGCGGCGAACAGCTCGATCAGAGCGCGCTGGTTGCGCCCCAGCCTGCCGAAGACGTAGGTGAGCATCAGATCGGTGTCGGTACGGAAGATCTTGCCGAACAAGGGATTCGACCGGACCGTCGCCGCTCCCGCGACCACGCCCTCGACCAGCCTGACGCGCGCGCTGCCCGCCGACGGCATGGTCGCCGCCACGATCCCGCGCAGCTCGCGGACCAGCAGCTCGGCCACCAGCGCGCCGGTGTCCGGCCAGCGGCGGTAGACGGTCGGCCTGCTGACGCCCGCTCGCCGCGCCACTTCGGTGAGGGTGGTGCGGCGCACGCCGAATTCCTCCACGCACGCGCGAGCGGCGTCGAGGATCGCCAGGTCGGTCGCCGAGAGGCGCTCGGCGGAGTCGTCAGGAGCGGTCAAGGTGTCACCACCGGGGGTTGATCGGCCGACGGCTGGCGTCGACCAGGGGAATGGTCCGAATCTTCGTTACTGCTTGACAGTCTATGTCAAACTGTAACGCATGGTGGAGACACGGCAGCACTCCGCGGGCGATTCGGCTTCCGCGGCAAAGACCGGCGTGAGCGGGTCGGCGGCGAGTATGGTCTGGGATGCCTGGGGAATCCCGGCTGGGCACCAGCCACTTTCGGAGCGGATCCGTGGTCTGCTGACGCAGGTGTTCGGGGTGTCCGGCGATCCGGTGGCGCGCCGCGATGAGGGCGACGTGCCACTGCGCGAATCGGCGTTGACGCCCGCGCGGCGAGCCGGGTTGGTCGAGGTGGTCGGTTCCGGGAACGTGTCGGCCGACCACCGCGATCGGTTGCGGCACGCAGGGGGGAAGAGCACACCCGATCTGCTGCGCCGCCGGGCCGAGGGCCCGCAGGACGCGCCGGACGCCGTCGTCTTCCCCGCCGACCACGACGAGGTGCTCGCCGTGCTCGCCTACTGCGCGGCGAACGCCGTCGCGGTGGTGCCGTTCGGCGGCGGCACCAGCGTGGTCGGCGGCGTCGAACCCGTGCGTGGTCGCTTCGACGCCGTGATCGCCCTCGATCTGCGCAGGCTGGATACGATCACCGCGATCGATCCGATCAGCGGCACCGCCACACTGGGCGCGGGACTCACCGGCCCGCGCGCGGAGGAACTGCTCGGCGTGCACGGCTTCTCCCTCGGGCACTTCCCGCAGAGCTTCGAGTTCGCCACCATCGGTGGCTTCGCGGCGACGCGATCGTCCGGCCAGGCTTCGGCGGGCTACGGCCGTTTCGACGACATGGTGCAGCGGCTCGAGATCGCCACGCCCAGTGGCACGCTCGTCCTCGGGCGCGCCCCCGCCTCGGCGGCGGGGCCGGATCTGCGTGAGCTGTTCGTCGGATCGGAGGGCACGCTCGGCGTGATCACCGCGGTCACCTTGCGCGTGCACCCGGTCCCGGAAACCGTCGCCTACCAGGCATGGTCGTTTCCCGATTTCGCGACCGGCGCCGCAGCGTTGCGCGCGGTGGTGCAGGAGGGTGCGGCGCCGACCGTGCTCCGGCTGTCCGACGAGGCGGAGACCGGGATCAACCTCGCCCGCTCCGGCGATATCGGCGGCAACCCGGTGGCCGGATGCCTGGCCGTCACCACCTACGAGGGCAGTGCCGCGCACGTCGCCGCGCGCAGCGCCGAAGCGGGTGCCCTGCTGGCCGCGGCGGGCGGCTCGGCCCTGGGCGAGACAGCGGCCAGGGAATGGGAGCACGGTCGTTTCGCCGCGCCGTACCTGCGCGACGCGCTCCTGGATGTCGGGGTGCTCTGTGAAACGCTGGAAACCGCCACCACTTGGTCGAATCTGAGCGCGCTGAAGGAGAAGGTGACCGGGGCGCTGACCGATTCGCTCAGTGCGCAGGGGACGCCCCCGCTGGTCATGTGCCACATCTCGCACACCTACCCGACCGGTGCGTCGCTGTACTTCACCGTCGTCGCCAAGCAGTTGGACGACCCGCTGGCGCAGTGGCAGGCCGCCAAACGCGCCGCGGGCGACGCCATCGTCGCGGCGGGCGGCACCATCACCCACCACCACGCGGTGGGCACCGACCACCGCCCCTGGGTGCCGGACGAAGTGGGTGACCTCGGCGTGCGCGTCCTGCGCGCGGTGAAGGCCGAACTCGATCCGGCCGGCATCCTCAATCCGGGAAAGCTGGTGCCGTGACCGAATATTCGCCGGTGCGCAAGGTCACCGTGGTGACCAACCCGCGGTCGGGGCACGGCAAGAGCGGCGCGGCGGCGAGCGCCGCGATCGCCCGTCTCCGCGCGGGCGGCGCCGAGGTCGCCGAGGTGTGCGCGCCCTCGGCCGCCGAAACGGTTCGGCAGGTGCGAGATGTCATCGCGGGCGACGCGCCGCCCGATGCCGTGGTCTGCGTCGGCGGCGACGGCCTGATCAACCTGACTCTTCAGGCCGTCGCGGCGACCGGCGTCCCGCTCGGCATGGTTCCCGCGGGCACCGGCAACGACTTGGCCAGGGAACTCGGTGTGCCGACCGACGACCCGCTCGCCGCCGCCGCGCTCGTGCTGCGCGGGCGGACCAGGACGATCGATCTCGGCCGGATCGAGTCGCCCGGCGCGCCGATATGGTTCGCCACGGTGACCGGCACCGGATTCGACGCGCGAGTCACGCTGCGCGCCAATGAGATGCGCTGGCCGAAAGGCAGGCTGCGCTATACCGTCGCCGCGCTGGCCGAGATCTCCGGGCGCTTCACCGTTCCCTACCGCGTCGAGTTGGTGGACGCGGTGACCGACGGGCTCACCAACCCCGGCGCGGGCTCGCTGCTGGAGACCGAGGCGGTCATGGTCGCGGTCGGCAACACCCGCACCTACGGCGGCGGCATGTTGATCTGCCCGGACGCGATCATGGACGACGGACTGCTCGACTTGACCGTGGTCGGCGCGCTGTCGCGGCGGGAGATGCTGCGCTTGCTGCCCGCGCTGTCGGCGGGGAAACGCCAGAATCACCCGGAGGTCAAGCAGTTCCGCGCCGCGGCCGTCACGTTGACCGCCGCGGGCGCGCCCGCCACGGCCGACGGCGAACCGGCGGGCACCCTGCCGCTCACCATCAGGGCCGTCCCGGCGGCGCTGACCGTCCTGGTGCCCTGAGGCGCACCGGGGCGGCGGTTTTCGCCGGTCGGGCGAAGGTCACGCACCCAAGGCGGTCGACGGCCGCGCGGTCGACGATGACGACCGACCGGGAACCGCGGGCCGCGGGTTCCGTCGCCACCACGCTCATCAATCGCCGCCAGCCGCGCACGTGCAGCCGGAAGGCCACCTGATTGATCCGCCGTCCGCGGCTGTGCTGGCCCGCCCTGGCCACCGGCGCGGGCACATCGAGCAGGAGCAGGTGCAATTCACGTCCCGCCGCCCAGCGCGCGATCAGAACGCGCGCCCACCGGAAGGTGGCGCAGTCGTGGATGACGACCGGGCCGTCGACCTCACGCAACGCGGCGCGAACAGCGACGAAGTGCGCCACGTGCACCACCGGACGCCACAGCAGGTAGGGCAGCCACCAGAGTTTGGGCCGCCAGCGATTGCGCGCCTGCATCGAGTCGAGCACCAGCACCCCGGCGGGGCTATGCGACGGTGCGGTGGCCGCCGCGTCGGCGTCGAAGAATTTGCGCAAGGCGGTGCTCTTACCCGCGCCGGGGACGCCCGCGACGATCAGCGCCGCCGCGGCGGGGTATCGAATCTCCGCGACCGCGCGACCGCGTAGATCGTGCAGCGCGTCCGGCACAAGGATCGGCGGTCGCGGTTCGGGGGCGTGCCCGGGCACGGCTTCCAGCGGGGGGTTCACCTCTCCCAGCGTCCGCAGCCGAGACGGGTTCGGCATCCGGGAAAACCCCCGTTTTTCTTGGTGATTCGCCGAGTGGGGTGCGCCTGGGGTGTTCACCCTTCCCAGAGTCCCGAGGTTTCGCCTTTTCGGCAATACTGGACATTTCGGACATTATCGGTTCATCTGGGTTTCCGGCCCGCCGACCGCGCGCGAAGATGCATTCGTTCACCCTGGGACCCGAAAAGGCTGAGAATTTCCACTGGTCCCCGGCCCGCGCTACCGAACCAATGCGGTTGGCGGGTGTCGAATTCCGCGGCCTCGCCGGGGCCGAGCACCAGATCGTGTTCACCCAGCACCAGCCGGAGCCGTCCGGACAGGACGTAGAGCCACTCGAAACCCTCGTGCACCTTCGGGTCGGGCTCGCCACGCTCGGGCGGGATGACGATCTTGAACGCTTGCAGCGGCCCCGGCTGCCGGGTCAGCGGAAGAATGCTGAGCCCGTTCATCTTCCGCGCCGTCGCGTGGACCCGGGGGTCGGCGATCCGCGGTGCGGCCACCAGTTCGTCCAACGGCACCTGGTGGGCCATCGCGATCGGCAGCAGCAGTTCCAGACTGGCTTTTCGCTGGCCGGACTCGAGCCGCGACAGCGTGCTCTTGGAGATCCCGGTGCTTTCCGCCAGTGCGGCGAGCGTGACATTGCGTCGAGTCCGCAGCGCTTTGAGTCGCGGACCGATGTCGGCGAGGGCTTGGGCGACGCCCGGTGGTGTGGACATGTCCCCAGTGCACCGCGTTGTCCCAGATTTGGCAACAATAGTTGCTGATCTGCGCCGAGCGACGGCACTGTGCCGGTGGAGGTGATCGCGGATGAGCGAGACATATGACGTGGTGATCGTGGGCGGCGGCGCGGCGGGACTGTCCGGGGCGTTGGTCCTGGCCCGGGCGCGCCGGCGGGTCGCGGTGGTCGGAGGCGGCGCGCCGCGCAACGCGCCCGCCGAGCACATGCACGGGTTCCTGTCCCGGGACGGGATACCGCCCGCGCAGTTGCTGGCGGCCGGAGCCGAGGAGGCGGCGGGCTACGGCGCGGAGGTGAGCTCCGACGTCGTCGTCGGCGCGGAACGGGTGGGTGAGTCGGAGTTCGTGCTGCGGCTGCGGGGCGGTGCGACGCTGCGGGCGCGCCGCGTGCTGGTCGCGACCGGGCTGCGCGACGAACTGCCGCGGCTGCCCGGAGTGCGCGAACGATGGGGGCGCGACGTGCTGCACTGCCCTTATTGCCACGGCTACGAGGTGCGTGACCAGCCGCTCGGCGTGCTCGGCGGACGGGAACCCGGCGCCTCGGCCCGGGCGGTGCACTTGGCCCTGCTGCTGCCGCAGTGGTCGGACGACGTCATCTTGTTCCCGAACACGATGCCGCTGTCCGACGACGACCGCGCTCACCTGGACGCGCGCGGAGTGCGGGTACTCGACGGCGAGGTCGCCCGGTTCGTGGTGCAGGACCGGCTGCGCGGTGTGGAGCTGGCCGACGGGCGAGCGGTGCCGAGGAGGGCGATGTTCGTCGCGCCGACCTTCCGCGCCAACGACGACGTGCTGGTGGCGCTCGGCTGTGCGTTCGACGACAACGGCTGGGTGGTGACGGACGCCACCGGGCGCACCAGCGTGGCGGGCGTATGGGCCGCCGGTAATGTGAGCAATCCGGCTGCGCAGGTGATCTCCGCGGCGGGCGCGGGCTCGACCGCCGCGATCGCGATCAACGGCGACTTGGTGTCGGCCGACGTCACCGTGGCGGTCCGATAAGGGGAATATCCGGGGTAGAAAATACCGGAAGCTGAGAATTGCTTATGGATTCCGAGTCCGGCCTCGGATCGCCGGTAAGCTACTGGCATAGGCGGAGTGTTCGGTGTCCCTCATCCACCGAAGACTCCGCCTTTCTTTGTCTCCGTCGTGAAATTCCGCTCCGCGCGATTCGTCCGGAGCGCCCCGCGGGCCGATATCCCGCCCGATTTCCACGGCGCTGCCACCCGGCGGATCCGCGGGCAGCGGCGAGCCGGGTCGACCGACCCGAAGTCGGCGCAGCGACGCGCTCTAGAATCGCGGGGTGACCAGCGCAGCCCCTGACAACACGCGTAATCGTGCCGATGCCCTCCCCAAGAGCTGGACTCCCAGCGAGGTGGAGGCCGAGATGTACGAGCGCTGGGTAGCCGCTGGCTATTTCACCGCCGACACCGGCAGCGGGAAGCCGCCCTACTCGATCGTGCTGCCGCCGCCGAACGTCACCGGCACGCTGCACATGGGCCACGCGCTCGACCACACTCTGATGGACACGCTGTCGCGCCGCAAGCGGATGCAGGGGTACGAGGTGCTCTGGCTGCCCGGCATGGACCACGCGGGCATCGCCACCCAGACCGTGGTGGAGAAGCAGCTCGCGGTGGACGGCAAGACGAAGGAAGACTTCGGCCGCGAACTGTTCGTGCAGAAGGTCTGGGATTGGAAGCGGGAATCCGGCGGCGCCATCCAGTGGCAGATGCGCGCGCTCGGTGACGGCGTCGACTGGAGCCGGGACCGCTTCACCATGGACGAAGGCCTGTCGCGCGCCGTGCAGACGATGTTCAAGCGGCTCTACGACGCGGGCCTGATCTACCGCGCCGAGCGGCTGGTGAACTGGTCGCCCGAACTGCGCACCGCGATCTCCGACATCGAGGTCAAGTACGAGGACGTGGAAGGCGAGCTGGTCTCGCTGCGCTACGGCTCGCTCCGCGACGACGAACCGCACGTCGTCGTGGCCACCACCCGGGTGGAGACCATGCTCGGCGACACGGCGGTGGCCGTGCATCCGGAGGACCCGCGCTACCGGGCGCTGATCGGCACCACTTTGGAGCATCCGATCACCGGACGGCAGATCCCGATCATCGCCGACGACTACGTGGATCCCGAATTCGGCTCCGGCGCGGTGAAGATCACACCGGCGCACGACCCCAACGACTTCGAGATGGGTCTGCGGCACGGGCTGCCGATGCCGACGATCATGGACGAGCGCGGCCGGATCACCGGCACCGGAACCGAATTCGATGGCATGGACCGCTTCGAGGCCCGCGTCAAGGTGCGCGAGCGGCTCGCGCGAGAAGGCCGTGTGGTCGCCGAGAAGCGGCCGTACCTGCACTCCGTGGGGCACTCCGAGCGCACCGGCGAGCCGATCGAGCCGCGCCTGTCCATGCAGTGGTGGGTGAAGGTCGAGTCGCTGGCCAAGGCCGCAGGCGACGCCGTGCGCAGCGGCGACACCGTGATCCACCCCAAGAGCCAGGAGCCGCGCTGGTTCGGCTGGGTCGACGAGATGCACGACTGGTGCATCTCGCGTCAGCTGTGGTGGGGTCACCGCATCCCGATCTGGTACGGCCCCGAGGGCGAAGTGGTGTGCGTCGGGCCCGACGAGCAGGCGCCCGAGGGCTGGGTGCAGGACCCGGACGTCCTCGACACCTGGTTCTCCTCCGGCCTGTGGCCGTTCTCCACGATGGGCTGGCCGCACGCCACCGCCGAACTCGAAAAGTTCTATCCCACAAGCGTGCTCGTCACCGGCTACGACATCCTGTTCTTCTGGGTGGCGCGGATGATGATGTTCGGCACCTACGTCGCCGAGGACGCCGTGCTGACCACGGGCAAGGGCGGCGCGCGGCAGGTGCCGTTCAAGGACGTGTTCCTGCACGGCCTGATCCGCGATCAGTTCGGCAAGAAGATGTCCAAGTCGCGCGGCAACGGCATCGACCCGCTGGACTGGATCAACGCCTTCGGCGCCGACGCCACGCGCTTCACCCTCGCACGCGGCGCGCAGCCCGGCGGCGACCTCTCGGTGGGTGAGCCGCACGTGCTCGCCTCGCGCAGTTTCGTGACGAAGGTGTTCAACGCGACCAAGTTCGCGCTGATGAACGGTGCGCGGGTGGGCGACCTGCCCGATCGCGCACAGCTCACCGACGCCGATCGCTGGATCCTGGACCGGCTGGACGCGGTGCGCGCCGAAGCGGACGCCGCGTTCGACGCCTACGAGTTCGGCAAGGCGTGCGAGGCGCTCTACCACTTTGCCTGGGACGAGCTGTGCGACTGGTACCTCGAGCTGGCCAAGGTGCAGTTCGCCGCCGACGGCGCGCGCGCGGAAGCGACCCGGTTGGTGCTCGGTACCGTGCTCGACGCGGTGCTGCGCCTGCTGCACCCCGTCGTCCCGTTCGTCACCGAGGCGTTGTGGCAGGCGCTGACCGGCGGCGAGTCGATCGTGATCGCGCCGTGGCCGCAGGACTCCGGGGTGCCCGCGGACCAGGAAGCGGCGCAACGTATTTCCGACACCCAGCGGTTGATCACGGAGATCCGGCGGTTCCGCAGCGACCAGGGCTTGGCGGACAAGCAGAAGGTCGCGGCCAAGCTGATCGGGGTCGGCGAGGCGGGGCTCGGCGAGCAGGCGGCGTCGGTCGCCAACCTCGCGCGGCTCACCGAGCCGGATGCGGGCTTCGCCGCGACCGCGTCGGTGGAGGTCCGCCTGAGCACCGGGACGGTCACCGTTGAGTTGGACACCTCGGGCGCGGTCGACCTGGACGCCGAGCGCCGCAGGCTGGAGAAGGATCTGGCCGCCGCGCAGAAGGAACTCCATGGCACCGCCGCCAAGCTCGGCAACGAGGCGTTCTTGGCCAAGGCGCCCGACCACGTGGTCGAGAAGATCCGCGGCAGGCAGCAGGTCGCCGCGGACGAGGTGGCGCGCATCGGGGCCCGACTGGCGGAGTTGAGCGGCAAGTGAACCACGAGCCGGAACCGCAATACGGCGACGACGAGGGCCGTGGCGGCGCAGCGCGGCTCGGCTCCGGTCCGTCGCCGGTGGAACTGGCGGAGATGGCGCTGGTCGAGGCGGAACTCGACCAGCGCTGGCCGGAGACCAAGATCGAGCCGTCGCTCACCAGGATCGGCACGCTGATGGACCTGCTCGGCTCGCCGCAGCAGAACTACCCGGCGATCCACATCGCGGGCACCAACGGCAAGACCTCGGTGACCAGGATGATCGACGCGCTGCTCACCGCACTGCATCGGCGCACGGGCCGGATCACCAGTCCGCATCTGCAGCTGGCCACCGAGCGGATCAGCATCGACAACGCGCCGATCACCCCGGCGAGGTATGTGGAGATCTATCGCGAACTGCTGCCCTTCGTCGAGATGATCGACAAGCAGTCGGCGGCCGCGGGCGGCCCCGCGATGAGCAAGTTCGAGGTGCTCACCGGCATGGCCTACGCCGCCTTCGCCGAGGCGCCGGTCGATGTCGCGGTCGTCGAGACGGGAATGGGCGGCACCTGGGACGCCACCAACGTCATCGACGGGCAGGTGGCGGTGATCACGCCGATCGGCTTGGACCACACCGATTACCTGGGTCCGGACCTGGCCTCGATCGCGGGGGAGAAGGCCGGGATCATCAAGCGCGCCCCGGAGAGCCTGGTGCCGCGCGACAACGTCGCGGTGATCGCGCAGCAGGAACCCGAGGCGATGGAGGTGCTGCTGCGCCGCGCCGTCGAGGTGGACGCCGCGGTCGCGCGCGAGGGCTCGGAGTTCCGCGTGCTGGCCCGGCAGATCGCGGTGGGCGGACAGCAACTCGAGTTGCAGGGCCTGGGCGGGGTGTACGACGAGATCTTCCTGCCGTTGCACGGCGAGCATCAAGCGCGCAACGCGGCGCTCGCGCTCGCGGCGGTGGAGGCGTTCTTCGGTGCGGGCGCGCAGCGCAGGCTCGACATCGACGCCGTGCGCGCGGGCTTCGCGAGCGTCACCAGTCCCGGGCGGATGGAGCGGATGCGCAGCGCGCCCACCATCTTCATCGACGCCGCGCACAATCCGGCGGGCGCGCGGGCGCTGGCCGCGGCGCTGACCGACGAATTCGACTTCCGCAAGTTGGTCGGCGTGGTCGCGGTGCTCGGTGACAAGGACGCCGACGGCATCCTCACCGCGCTGGAGCCGGTGCTCGACGAGATCGTCGTCACCAGCAACGGGTCGCCCCGCGCGCTGGACGTGGAGACGCTCGCCGACCTCGCGGTCCAGCGGTTCGGCGACGAGCGCGTGGTTTCCGCCGCCACCCTGCCCGACGCGCTGGAGACCGCGATCGCGATCGCCGAAGAAGTGGGCGACGCGGGCGAGATGGTCTCCGGCGCGGGCGTGATCATCACGGGATCGGTCGTCACGGCGGGCGCGGCTCGCGCGCTGTTCGGAAAGGACCCGGCGTGAGCGCCAGGTGCGTGAACCCCGGCCCACTCGACCATCGCGGGACCGAGAACCACCGCATGAGCGCCGGTCACCGCACGAGCCCGGCGGATGCCGAGGAGGGCACAGCATGAGCGAACCGGCCGGACGAGACGAGCAGTCGGTGCCCGCGCCCGCGACCGACCCGTGGAAGGGCTTCCGCGGGGTGATGGCGGGCACGCTGGTGCTCGAGGCGATCGTGGTGTTGCTCGCGTTGCCGGTGGTTGCCGACGTCGGCGGCGGCGTGACCTGGTTGTCCGGCACCTATCTCGTGGTGCTCGCGGTGGTGATGTTCCTCGGGGCCGGGTTGCAGCGGCGGTCCTGGGCGCTGCCGTTCAACCTAGGGTTGCAGGTCCTGGTGCTGCTCGGCGCGTTCATCCACGTGTCCATCGGCGTCATCGGTGTGGTGTTCGCCGTGGTCTGGGGCTTCATCCTGGTGCTGCGCGCCGACGTGCGCGGCCGGATGGAGAAAGGGCTGCTGCCGAGCCAGCGCATCCAACGGTCGTAGCCGCAGGGCCGCCCAGGACGCTGCCGGTCGCACTTTTTCCGGCGGAAGTCTCCCCGCCGAGCGCCCGGGAAGCCGATCAGCCCGACCGCTGGTGCGGTGCCCGGAAGTATGCCGGATAGGCTGTGCGCCGTGACTGAGCAGACGTTGGTACTCATCAAGCCGGACGGTGTGGCCCGTGGCCTTGTCGGCGAGGTGCTGGCACGGATCGAGCGCAAGGGCCTGAAGATCGCCGCCCTCGAGCTGAAGCACGTGTCCGAGGAACTGGCCAAGGGCCACTACGCCGAGCACGCCGAGAAGCCGTTCTTCGGGTCCCTGATCGAGTTCATCACCTCGGGCCCGGTCGTCGCGGCCATCTTGGAGGGCCCGCGCGCCATCGCCGCGTTCCGCCAGATCGCGGGCGGCACCGACCCGGTCGAGAAGGCCGTGCCCGGCAGCATTCGCGGGGACTTCGCTCTGGAGACCCAGGAGAACCTGGTCCACGGCTCCGATTCACCCGAATCGGCCAAGCGGGAGATCGCCCTCTGGTTCCCCGAACTG
Source organism: Nocardia sp. NPDC004260 (assembly GCF_053603155.1). Classification (NCBI taxonomy): domain Bacteria; kingdom Bacillati; phylum Actinomycetota; class Actinomycetes; order Mycobacteriales; family Nocardiaceae; genus Nocardia; species Nocardia sp. NPDC004260. Next base: position 51,433 of record NZ_JBSGEZ010000012.1, read on the forward strand.
CCCGCCTGACCGAGTCTCGATCGTCGTGCCCGCGCCGCCGCGAGACCCGCGTTCGCGCCGCGGGCGGGACCGAGTCGAGCGCCGATGGCGAACGCCCGGCGCGCGGTATGGGATACTGGCATCGGCTGCTTTCGACGCCGACTGTTCGTGCAGGTGCTCGAACGAAACGTGACGAGGGCAGCCGGATGACACCACGGTTCGATGCCGATCATCGCTGCCATGGACAAACGGCCTGGTCACCGGGTCCGCTGTTCGTGTAGGCACGCTGGATGAGCGCTCGCGCCGCGGAGTTCAGCCATACAGCCAGGCGCCGCGTGACCAGTTAGCCCGACCGACGCACAACCGAGGAGATAACCGGGCACGCGGGGCGAGACCACTTGATCTCGCGCCCACCGGGTGCGAGTCGAACGGACAGCGCCCCCGCGTCGGCCGCGTCACTCCCGCCGGGAGGGACGCGCCCGGGGGCCCGAGGAGACTTCGTGGCCGATCAAGAGCCGCTGGAAACAACATCACAGGATGCCGAACAATTGCCGGAGCGAATCCGAGTTCACGCACTCGCCAAGCTGCTGGGGGTAACGAGCAAGCGCATCCTGGCCAAGCTCACCGAGATGGGGGCGGACGCGCGCAGCGCCCAGTCGAACGTCGACCGAGCCGTCGCGGAGTCCGTGCGCGACGCCTTGGGGACGGTCGCGGCGGACGCCGCGGCCGAGCAGCCCGCCGCCGGGCAGGGAGACGCCCCCGTACCGGCGCAGCCGGAGGAACGCGCGCCCACTCGGCCGCCCGCGGCCGAACGACCCGCGCCTGCCACGGAACCACCGGCACCCGCCGGTGACGTTCCGTTCTCCGGTGCGGGCGTCATCTTCTCCGCGCCGGACACGGTGTCCACCGCGCAGCCGCCGCTCACCGCCCCGGCCAACCACACGCAGCTGTTCACGCACTCGGTGCGGCCGGAACCGGAGCCGGTGGCTCCTGCGGTGTTCGAGTCCGCCGCCGTCGTGCAGGCGCCGCTGTTCCTGTCGCCGGACGCCGCCTCCGCCGAGGAGGCGCGCAAGCAGCGCCGCGCCGAGCGTGCGGCCCGCCGCACCGACGAGCAGGCTCCCGAGCCCGTCGAGGACGAGACCGAGGACACCGAGGACGAGCGCGAGTCGTCCGATCAGCACGTCGACGCCGAAGGCCAGCCGCGGCGCCGTCGCCGTGGCCGCCGGGGGCGCGGTCGCGGCCGGGGCGAGCAGCAGTCCGATGGCGACGGCGAGGGCGAGGACTCTGAGACCGACGACGAGTCGGCTCCCGCGACCGCCGAGTCCGCCGAAGCCACCGAAGCGGCGGAGTCCGCCGAGACCGCCGAGGGCGAGGGTGAGGACGAGGACGGCGTGCCGGAAGGCTCGAGCCGCCGTCGCCGTCGCCGCCGTCGGCGCAAGGTGGCCGGTGACTCGGGCGAGAACGAGCCCGCCGACGACGATCCGCCGAACACGGTCGTGCACGAGCGCGAGCCGCGCAACAAGAGCCGCGGCCGCGGAGCGGTCGACGAGGTCCAGGGCATCACCGGCTCCACCCGGCTGGAAGCCAAGCGGCAGCGCCGTCGCGACGGGCGGGAGGCGGGCCGTCGCCGCCCGCCGATCCTGACCGAGTCGGAGTTCCTGGCCCGGCGCGAAGCGGTGGACCGCGTGATGGTGGTGCGCGAGAAGTCGTTCCCGGATCACCCCACCGCGACGCAGGTGGCCGTGCTCGAGGACAACGTCCTGGTCGAGCACTTCGTGACGAGCACAGGTTCCGCGTCCATGGTGGGCAACGTCTATCTGGGCAAGGTGCAGAACGTGCTGCCCAGCATGGAGGCCGCGTTCGTCGACATCGGCCGCGGCCGCAACGGCGTGTTGTACGCCGGTGAGGTCAACTGGGAGGCCGCCGGGCTCGGCGGCAAGGAGCGCAAGATCGAGCAGGCGCTCAAGCCGGGCGACCAGGTGCTGGTCCAGGTGAGCAAGGACCCCGTCGGCCACAAGGGTGCCCGGCTGACCACGCAGATCAGCCTGGCCGGGCGCTTCCTGGTGTACGTGCCGGGCGGCACCTCCACCGGGATCAGCCGCAAGCTGCCGGACACCGAGCGCAAGCGCCTCAAGGAGATCCTGCGCGACATCGTGCCCGCCGACGCCGGTGTCATCATCCGCACCGCCTCCGAAGGCGTCAGCGAGACCGAACTGGCCCGCGACGTGGAGCGGCTCCAGGCGACCTGGCGCACCATCCAGCAGCAGACCGGCAAGGACGGTAACGCGCCCAAGACGCTCTACGAAGAGCCCGACCTGTTGGTCAAGGTCATCCGCGACCTGTTCAACGAGGACTTCTCCAAGCTGGTCATCGAGGGCGACCGGGCCTGGAGCACGGTGGAGAAGTACATCGGCACCGTCGCGCCGGACCTGCTCACCAGGGTCTCCCGGCACGAGAACAACGGCGTCGACGTGTTCGAGACCTACCGGATCGACGAACAGCTGGCCAAGGCGCTCGATCGCAAGGTGTGGCTGCCGTCGGGCGGCACCCTGGTTATCGACCGCACCGAGGCCATGACGGTGATCGACGTGAACACCGGCAAGTTCACCGGCGCGGGCGGCAGCAACCTGGAGGAGACGGTCACCAGGAACAACCTGGAGGCGGCCGAGGAGATCGTGCGCCAGATGCGGCTGCGCGACATCGGCGGCATGATCGTCGTCGACTTCATCGACATGGTGCTGGAGTCCAACCGCGATCTGGTGCTGCGCCGCCTGACCGAGGCGCTGGGCCGGGACCGCACCCGCCACCAGGTCTCCGAGGTCACCTCGCTGGGCCTGGTCCAGATGACCCGCAAGAAGCTGGGCACCGGCCTGGTCGAGGCGTTCTCCACCACCTGCGAGCACTGCCACGGACGCGGCATCCTCGTGCACAGCTACCCGGTGGAGCCCGGCTCCGGTGAAGAGCCCGCCGCGCGCACCCGCGAGAGCGGTTCGCGCAGGCGTCGTGGCCGGGACAAGGGTGCCGCGGCGGCTCCTCAGCCTGCCAACGGGTCCGGTCCCGCGGCCGAACACACCGAGGACGACGCGGCCGTCAAACGGGCGCATCCGGTGGCGCTGGCGATGGCCGCGCACCAGTCCGAGGATGCGCCGGAAGCGACCGCGGACACGTTCGCCGAGCCGCAGGTCGCGGACACGGACGAGGCCGCCGTCGCGGACGAGGCCGCCGTCGCGGACGAGGCCGCCGTCGCGGACGAGGCCGCCGAAGAGCGCGTCGTCACGGATACCGTCGAGGCCGCGGTCGCGGTGCCCGCCGAGGAGCCGGAGACCGAGCCCGCCGAAGTGGTCGAGGTCGTCGAGCAAGTCGAAGAGGTCGAGTCGGTACCGGCGGAAGAGCGCGCGTCCGAGCCCGTCGGTGCGTCCGTCTCGGATGCCGCGCCGGAGCCGGTCGAGGCGTCTGCTCCGGTCGCCGAGCCGGAGCCGGTCGCCGATACCGTCGCGGCCGCCGAGCCCGTCGCGACGACCGAGAACGGTGCCGCCGCCAACGGGGTGGCCGAGCCGGGCCCGAGCCGTCCGGCTCGTCGCCGGAGGGTTGCCCGTTCGGCCGCGGCGCCCGCCGCGGACAGCTCCGGAGCGGTGTTCGTGCTGCCCACGGGAGACCAGGCGCCCGCGCCCGCGGTCGACTACTCCCAGCCGGAGCCGGTCGAGGTGCCGCAGCGCAACCGGCCGCGCAGGCGGTCGGTCGGCCGCCCGGCAGGCGCGCCGGACGCCGCGAACTGAGGTTCTCGCCGACGCCACGTGGCCCCCGCCGGTCTCTCCGGTCGGGGGCCACGGGCGTTCCGGCAGCGAACGCGCAGCAGGGCCGCGGTGCGCGGGTGAACGCCGGTTTGGTCGTCGCGGTAGCCGTCCTGTAATCTTGGACAGTCGCTGCCCGGTGACAACATGTTTTGTCTTCGTGGCCCGGTTCTCGACAGTTCGATACCGAGAGCCACCAGGTGCCGAGGCGGTGGCGATTACCAGACCAGTCGTGTGGCGGTTTCCGGTGGATTCAGACCGGAGATGTCGCCGCGTGAACGAGTGCCGAGCACTATAGGAAGAAGGGCAGCCGACCGATGGCAACGTACGCGATCGTCAAGACCGGCGGAAAGCAGTACAAGGTCGCGGTCGGTGACCTGGTGAAGGTCGAGAAGATCGAGGGTGCGCCGGGTACCGCCGTGGCGCTGGATCCGGTTCTCGTCGTTGATGGCTCCGAGCTGACCACCGACGCCGACAAGCTGGCCAAGGTGTCCGTGGCCGCCGAGGTGGTCGAGCAGACCAAGGGCCCGAAGATCCGCATCCACAAGTTCAAGAACAAGACCGGCTACCACAAGCGCCAGGGACACCGTCAGCCGCTGACGGTCCTGAAGGTCACCGGCATCAAGTAAGACATCCCGAGGAGAACCAGCTATGGCACACAAGAAGGGTGCGTCCAGCTCCCGGAACGGACGCGATTCCAACGCCCAGCGACTCGGCGTCAAGCGCTTCGGCGGCCAGTCGGTCAAGGCGGGCGAGATCCTGGTGCGTCAGCGCGGCACCCACTTCCACCCCGGCGTGAACGTCGGCCGTGGCGGTGACGACACCCTGTTCGCCCTGGCGGCGGGCGCGGTGGAGTTCGGCACCAAGCGTGGACGCAAGACCGTCAACATCGTGATCCCGGAGCCGGTTCAGGCCTGACCGCCGAACCACTTCCGGATATACAGCGAGCGGGTCAGGGTCTCGGAACCCTGGCCCGTTTTTCGTGTTCGCGAACGAGCACCCCCAGTACGACCAGTCCCGAAGGAGGATGATTCGGCGTATGTCCAAGTTCATCGACCGTGTCGTACTGCATGTGCGTGCGGGTAAAGGCGGCCACGGATGCGCCTCGGTGCACCGCGAGAAGTTCAAGCCGCTCGGCGGGCCGGACGGCGGTAACGGCGGCAACGGCGGAGACGTCATCCTCGAGGTCGACTCCAACGTGCACACCTTGCTGGACTTCCACTTCCACCCGCACGCGAAGGCTGGCAACGGCAAACCGGGCGAAGGCGGCAACCGCGACGGCAAGCAGGGCGTCGACCTGGTGCTGAAGGTGCCCGACGGCACCGTGGTGCTCGACGACGAGGGCAAAGTGCTCGTCGACCTGGTCGGTGCCGGCAACCGCTTCATCGTCGCCCGCGGCGGCCGCGGCGGACTCGGCAACGCCTCGCTGGCGTCCAAGGCCCGCAAAGCGCCGGGTTTCGCGCTGCTCGGCGAGGACGGCGAAGAACTCGACTTGGTGCTCGAACTGAAGTCGGTCGCCGACGTCGGGCTCGTCGGTTTCCCTTCGGCGGGCAAGTCTTCGCTGGTCTCGGTGCTCTCGGCGGCCAAGCCGAAGATCGCCGACTATCCGTTCACCACGCTGGTACCCAATCTCGGCGTCGTCGCCAGCGGTGAGACCACCTTCACGATCGCCGATGTGCCCGGACTGATCCCGGGCGCGAGCGAGGGCCGCGGACTCGGGCTGGACTTCCTGCGGCACCTGGAGCGCTGCGCGGTGCTCGCCCATGTGGTGGACTGCGCCACGCTGGAACCGGGCCGTGACCCCGTGTCCGATGTCGACGCGCTCGAAGCCGAACTCGCCGCCTATCAGCCGGCGCTGAGCGCGGACGCCGGGCTCGGCGATCTGGCCGACCGCCCACGCGTGGTGATCTTGAACAAGATCGATGTACCCGACGCGGCCGAACTGGCCGAGATGGTGACCGCGGAGTTCACCGAACGCGGCTGGCCGGTGTTCGAGATCTCCGCCGTGAGCCACGTGGGCCTGCGTCCGTTGACCTTCGCCCTCGCGGATCTGGTGCGCCGCTACCGCGAGGAGCATCCGCAGGCAGCGCCGAAGCGTCCGGTCATCCGCCCGATCGCGGTCGACGAGACCGGATTCAGCGTGCTCGCCGACCCCGAGGAGCCCGGCGGCTTCATCGTGCGCGGTACCCGGCCGGAGCGCTGGGTGCGGCAGACCCAATTCGACAACGACGAGGCCGTCGGCTATCTGGCCGACCGTCTGGCGCGCTTGGGCGTGGAAGACGAACTGGTGCGGCTGGGCGCGGAGCCGGGAGCGCCGGTGACCATCGGCGACGTGACGTTCGACTGGGAGCCGCAGATCTCGGCGGGCATCGACATGGTGCCCACCGGGCGCGGCACCGACATCCGGCTGGAGCAAACCGACCGAGTCAGCGCGGCCGAGCGCAAGCACGCGTCTCGGGTGCGACGCGGTCTGGTACAGGAAGACGAGGAGTAGGACGTGGACCACGGTCGAGTCGCCGTGCGCCCTCGGTTGGCGCCGTGTCCGGCGGACTCGATCGTTCGCGGCTGGGTCCCGACTATCGTGGATTCGATTGTGGTGCAGGGAGTTCGGTGGCGATGCAGGTGAGGTCTATCAGCGCCGAGGCGGATTCATCGGGCCTGAGCGAGGCGCGGTTGGCGATCGCGGCGGCGCGCCGGGTCGTGGTGAAGATCGGTTCGTCCGCGCTGACCAGCTTGAAGGGCGGCCTGGATACCGCGCGGCTGGATCGGCTGGCCGACGCGGTGGAGGCGCGGATGCGCGCCGGATCCGATGTGGTGGTCGTATCCTCGGGCGCCATCGGCGCCGGCATCGCGCCGCTGGGCTTGACCAGCCGTCCGCGTGACCTGGCGACCAAGCAGGCCGCGGCGAGCGTCGGGCAGCTGGCCCTGGCGCACGCCTGGGGCACGTCGTTCGCCCGCTATGACCGCACGGTCGGGCAGGTGCTCCTGAGCGCCGACGACTTTTCCCGGCGTGAGCATCACCGCAACGCGCAGCGCACCCTCGATCGCCTGCGCTCGCTGGGCGCGGTGGCGGTGGTGAACGAGAACGACACGGTCGCGACGGAGGAGATCCGTTTCGGCGACAACGACCGGCTCGCCGCGCTGGTCGCCCACCTCGTCGGCGCCGACGCCCTCGTGCTGCTGTCGGATGTGGCGGGCCTCTACGACGGTGACCCGCGCAAGGGTGCGGCCACGCTGATTCCCGAGGTGCGCAGCAGTGCCGACCTGGACGGCGTCATCGCGGGCAGCGGCGGCGCGCTCGGCACCGGCGGTATGGCGTCCAAGTTGTCGGCGGCGCGTCTGGCCGCGGACGCGGGCGTGCCGGTTCTGCTCGCCGCCGCTTCGTCGGCGGCCACCGCGTTGTCCACCGGCACCGTCGGCACCGCGTTCGCCGCGCGGCCGGTGCGGTTGTCCGCCCGCAAGTTCTGGGTCCGGCACGCCGCGGACAGCCGCGGCACGCTGCTCATCGATGACGGCGCGGTCCAAGCGGTGGCGCACCGCCGCAGGTCGCTGCTTGCGGCCGGGATCGTGGGTGTCCGTGGCCGCTTCTACGGCGGCGACGTGGTCGATCTGGTGGCTCCGGACACTCGCGTTGTCGCCCGGGGCGTCGTCGAATACGACAGCACCGAACTGGCGGGCATGCTCGGCCGCTCCACCGCCGAACTCCCCGACACGATGCAGCGCCCCGTCATCCACGCCGACGACCTCGTGAAGGTCTGATCAGGCGCCGTTCGATAGGTCACCGGTACGACCGAGCGGCTCAGGAGCGGCCCCACGAGCCGTGCCATGTCGAGGGCCGACGGTCGCGGGCAGCGGTGCAGATCAGAACGGCACCCGATCCTGGGCGCGACTCGGTCTCGGTTCGCGGTGCTCGAGCCGATGCGCGTGACCTAGCGATGCGCCTGGCATCCGCCGCGCCGCACCTCTCATGGCCCGGGCGAGCCGTATCCGGCATCGGCTGGGACCGTGATCTCATCTCGTCGGGGGAGCCGCTGGGAGCCGAGTCGGTCGCGCTCTGCGGCTCGGGCAGATCCGGACGAGTGACCGTGGTGGCTTTGGCGATCGAGGTACCTGGCCGAGGTGCCGGGGAGTGGCTCGTGTTGCGGAGACTCCGGTGACGGGCCGTCAGGACGGGACGACGCCAGGTTGGTTGGTCGTCGGAATCTGCTGCTGGCTGCCGTCCACCGGCCCGGTGACGCCTGGCTGGCCGTTCGGGTCGGGCATCGGTACGGCTGGAACGGGAGCCGGTGCCGGTGGCGGTGCCTGCGGCGGGCTCGGCGGCTGCGCTGGGGCTGGGGCCGGGGTGGCGGGCGGCGGCGCGGACGAACTCGGCGGCTGCGTCGGTTCCGGGGTCGGAGGTGGAGGTGGTGGGCTCGGTGGCAGAGGTGGCGCGGATGAACTCGGCGGTTGCGTCGGTTCGGTAGTCGGCGGGGGAGGGGCCGACGAACTGGGCGGTTGCGTGGGCGCCGGAGTCTGTGGCGACGGAGCGGGACTCGGCGGCGCGGTCGTGGACGGCGCCTGCTGTGTCGGCTCGGGTGTCGGCGTGGGCTGCGGCGTCTGCGTGGACGGCGCTTGCTGCGGCGGCGGAGCCTGCTGGGTGGGCGGCGCCGAAGGCGTCTGCTGCGGATCCGGCTTCGGCGTGGGCGGTGTCGAATTGTGCGGCGGCGCGGGCGATTCCGGTGTGGCAGGCGCGGGTTGCGTTGTCCCCGGCGACCATTGGTCGTTCGGCGATGTCTGCTCGGGCGCCGAGTGTCGCGGCGTGCCGGGGGAGACCGCCTGCGGCGCGGACGGCGCCGTGGCGGCGGGTGGTGCGGGCAGCGCGGGCACCGCGGATCCCGCCGTGGAATAGGCGGGTTTGTAGACCATGTTCATCGCGAGCACGGCCTCTTGGCGCAGCGCCTCCTGTGCCATTTGCGCGTCGATGACGTGCGCCGCCTCCAGCAACTGCGCGATCGCGCCGACCGGTCCGGAAGCGCCGGGCGGTACCACCGCGAGTTTCACCGCCTCGGCGGCCGCGGCTACCCCGCCGAGGCGGGCGCCCACTTGACCGAGTACCGCGGCCAGCTCGTCGGCCGACGCCGCGAAGCTGCGTGCGCAAGCCTGAGCGGCGTCGGCGGCGGCGCCTTTCCAGTCCGCCGTGTCCATCACGCGATCCACGCCGCTGTGGGTGAGTGGGAACGACGTGGTGAGCGCGCCCGCCGCGTCGAGCCAGATGGTCGACGCGTGCAGTACCTGCGCGGGATCGATCTGCTGTGCCTTCGCGTAGATCTCGTCGTGCCGCATCGACTCGAAATGCTCCATCGAGTTGATGTAGGTGGGATCGGAACCGGTCATCGGGGCAACCTCGTCCGGACCGCGCGCAGGGCGGCGGCGCTCGCGGCGTCGGCCTCTTCGAACAGTCCTCCGCTGATCAAGAACGCTTCCTTCATGCGGTAGGCCGCTTCGATGTAGTGGTCGAGCAGCGCCGCCGCGTCACGCGCTTTGTGGCTGAATCCCGCCTGCAACTGCTGGGCGGAGACGAATCCACCGAAACCGCCTAGTTCCGCGGCGGATTCGAGGCTCTGCTGTAGGTGGATCAGCCGATCGGCCTGCCGTTCGTACATTTCGGCGCACTGCCGAGCCGCCGCCGGATCGAACTGGACGGTCCCGGCCTGCGCGGCCTCCTTGAATCGGGCGATATCGGCTCGGCTGGTATCGATCGTCATCGCTCACCCCTGAGATCGGTCGGTCCGCCCCAGACTAACCGGAAGCCCAGCGCCGGGTCAGCAATAGTCGGCGGCAGCGGTCACGAAAGTGGGTTATATCGGTATGCGCTTTTGCAATTGGGTCGCGATCTGATCGGCGGAGGCGGGCGCGATGCGCACCTCGTCGCCCGCTTTGATCAGGTATCTTCCGTCGTCGCGCACATCGACCCAGGTGTAATGGATCGGCGGGGGCTGGGTCGGTCGATCGAGCCGCGATTCGATCCTGATGTGGCCCTCGGCGGTATGCGGCTCCAGCAGCAACTTGCGAATCCGCGGCGCTGCTTGCTGCCGCGCGGTCACGGTCTCTCGGTCGCGCACGGCGGCCCCGGACGCGACGCGAGCGGGTTCGCGGCCCGCGGGGGTCTTCGGCAGCAGCGCCGCGATCCGCCGGCCCAGTTTGGCGCTGTGCCCGATCGAAATGCGCACGCGACCACCGAAATCCGGAATCGCGCCGGGTTCCTGCACCGCGAGCACGGCGCGGTCGTAGATAGCGGCGGCCAGCAACCGCAGTTCGCCCCCCGGCTGGTGGGTACCGCCGATCGCGATGATCCTGGTATGCGGCCTGGCCAGAATGCGCAGACAGGCCGACAGGTCGGGGTCGGAGCCCAGCGGCAGCCGCTCGGTGAGGGCGATGCGCAACTTCTCGGCGTCGTCCTCGGTTCTGGGCGTCTCCAGGATGCGCAGCGGGTAGGGGTGGCGATCCAGGTCGGTCTCGCGCCAGATATGGGCGAACTCGTCCGGAGTGAAGGTCCATTCCACGGCCGAATCACATCCTCACCGAACCAGCCAATGCTGTTCGTAGCCTAGCGGTCTCGACGCCGGACGGGGGAACTCCCGCGTGGAGACGCCACGGCCTCGCCTGATGGGATCGATATCCGCCCTGGAAAACAGTGGTCGCGCGGTGGTGTCGTGCTCGACCGCCCCCTTCGATTCTGCTGAAATAGTGGAAAGGCACGGCAACGACCGGGTAAGGCTGAGATCTGCCGAGGAGGTATTGCGGTGCACACCATGATGCGGCGAGTGGGCGCGGGAACCGTTCTGTTGTTCCTCGCGGGTGGCCTCGCCTGGGTCGGAGCCGGCTCCGCCGGAGCGGAGCCCGCGGGCTGCTATGTCGACCGTGGCGTCACGGACGCGGCCGCCTTGTGCCACAGCGGTGAGGGAGCGTCGGTGCTGGAAGCCGAATGCCTCGGTTTCTTCCTGCCGTCGGAGCGGTCCGGGCCGGTGTTCGGCTACTACAGCGGCTTCGAGTCGCGGCAGACGCCGGTCGGCAAGCCGATGCGGGCCACCTGTGTGTCCGACGGCGCCGTGGGGATCGCCACGCTGGCGTTCGTCGTCCCGGCGACGTCGTAGCGCCGCCGATCGGCAACGCGTACGGCGAGGAGGTTTTTCATCAGCTCGGCCTGGCCTCGAGCACGTTGTCCGGGGAAGCCGTCGGTACGCGCCGGGTCAGCGTGAATCCGTTCCGGGCGAGGAAGTCGCGGTACTCGGCCTCGGTGCGTTCCCGTCCGCCCGCGTTGACCAGCATCTCCAAGTCGATGTACTTGCTCGGGTGCGGTGCGGTGTGTTCGGGGACGACCAGTTCGACGATCAGCAACCGGGCGTCGGGTTCCATGGCCGCGCGTACCGTGCGGAGGATGCGACCGGCGTCCGGTTCGGCCCAGTCGTGCAGGATGTGCTTGAGAATGTAGGCGTCGCCGCCCCTGGGGACGCTGTCGAAGAAGGATCCGCTCTCCACCGCGCAGCGATCGGCGAGACCGAGCGCGGCGAGCCGAGCGGGGGCCGCGGCCACCACTTCGGGCACGTCGAACAGAATGCCACGCGATCGTGGTGCGCGGCGCAGGATCTCGGTGAGCATCGTCCCTTCGCCGCCGCCGACATCGACCAGGGTCGCGTAGCGGCCGAAATCGTAGGCGGCGAACAGCGGCTCCATCGACAGGGTGCCGATACTGGTCATCGCGCGGTCGAACAGCACGCCGAGTTCCCGGTCGTGCTGGACGTATTCGAAGAACGGCATCCCGTCGAGCTTCACGCCGACCGGTTCGCCGGTGCGCACCGCGTCGACCAAGTGCGACCAGTGGTTGCGATGCCCGGGCGAACCGAAGAACAACACCGCGTCGCGCAACGACACGTCCGAGTCGCGGCACAGGGCTCGCGCCATCGGCGTCAGCGCGTACCGTCCGTCGCGCCGCCGGGTGAAGATGCCGTGGCTGATCAGCAGGCGCAGCAACCGCCGCAGCGCGTCCTCGTCGGCGCCGACCGCCGCTGCCAGGTCCGCGCCCGACCGCGGCCCCGCCGCGAGTGCGTCGGCCACGCCGAGCGCCGCGGCGGCATGGATGGCCTGCGTGATCCATCCGGCGGCGATCAGTTCCATCAGCGCGAGGTGCCCGGGCACCAGCTTGCGGAACGCTAAGGCGAGGGCGGCGCGAACCGATTCGACGGCCCGTACCAGCGGCAGCGGCGGAATTCTCGGTCGGTCGGACGCCACGGCGACTCCATCCGTCGAAGGTCGGCACTCTGCGCTTGTCTAGGAGGGTACGTCGCGCCCGGAATCGCTGCGCTGTTTCTCTCGCTCGGCGGCGGTGGCGAGATAGTCGCCGAGTTCGCGGCGCAGCGTGACGTCCAGCGAGCGGGCGAGCGTGGCGTGCACCGAGGCGACCGCCAGCTCCCGCATCTTGTTGAGCATCGTTGTGGTCTCGGCGATTTCGCCGCTGGTGTCGGGCATCCAGCCGGGACCGTGCTCGTCGATGATGTGCTGTTTGGCGGCGGTGATCATGATGTGCGTGATGTCATCGATCCGGTCGGCCACCTTGGCGTAGATCTCGATGAGCGTGCGCAGTTCCAGGCCGTACTCGTGCAGTTCGGCGAACGAGGTGAGCAACTGGGTCTCGGTGAACACCACCGTGTCGCCCTCCAGCCGGACCAGCCGCATCTCGCGCAGCCGGTCGACCAGCTCGTCGGCGTCGGCGCCGAGGATGGTGCCGATCAGCTCGCGGGGCACCTCGAAGGTCTCGTCCTTGGCCCAGGACGCCGTCACGGCGTGTTGCAGACCGAGTACCTCGGTCAGGTCCTTACCGGTCTCCCAGCTGGTGATGAAGTCGGCGATGTGCGCGGTGGTGAAGCCGCGCTGTAGCAGCGCGTCGATCAAGCGCAGCCGCTCGAGGTGCGCGTCGTCGTAGATGCTGGCTCGGCCGTCCTTGCCGACCGGCGGCGGCAGCAGCCCGCGTTCCTGGTAGGCGCGCACGTTGCGGGTGGTGGTGCCCGCGGCGCGCGCGAGGTCATCGATCCGGTACTCCGGCGTCGACCTCACCTCCCTCGCTGCCCACGGCGCCGAAGGACCGGCGGCGCGCTGTAGAACTCCCTGCGGACCGAGTCTATCGTCCGCGCCGCCGGTGCCCCCGGCACTCAGGAAACCCGTGCCACTCGTTGTCGCCGCTGGTCGGCGGTCGATTCGACCACGAGGTAATCGTCGAGATCGACCTTGCGCAATTGATGGACGTACTGGGTGGCGAAGCCCGGATACATGGTCGCGTTGAAGCCGTCCTCGGTGAGATACCAGCTGTGGCATCCCGAGTTCCAGGTGGTGGCCGACAGTCTGCGCTGAATGGCGGCGTTGTAGCGGTCCTGCCGGTCGCGCCGCACGTCCAGCATGCGCAGGTCCCGGTCCAGGATGACGCCGATCGCGCCGACGAGGTAGTCGATCTGAGCTTCCATGTAGACCAGCGCCGAGTTGTGTCCCGGGCCGGAATTGGGCCCGAACGTGAGATACAGATTGGGATATCCGGAAACCGCGACGCTCTTGTAGGCGTAGGCCCCGCGCGACCACTCGTCCGCGAGAACCCGGCCACCGCGTCCGACCACGGGAACGGGCGTCCCGGTTTTGGAGACGTCGAATCCCGTCGCGAAGACGATGCAATCCGCCTGGTGCTCGATGCCTTCCGCGGTGCGGATGCCGTGCTCGGAGATCCGGGCGATCGGCCAGGTGATCAACTTGCAGTTGTCCCGCTGCAGGGCGGGGTAGTAGTCGTCGGTCATCAGCAGGCGTTTGCAGCCGGCCCGGAAGTCCGGGGTGAGCTGGCGGCGCAGCCATGGATCCTTGACCTGCCTGCGCAGCTGCGCCTTCCCGACCAGCTCGACCACCCTGGTCAGCGGCGTGTTCCAGACCACGCCCAGGGCTACCGACTCGTGGCCGTAGAACCAGGCGCGCCGCGCCAGTTGCTCGGCGGCCGGCAGCCGACGGTAGAGCTCCTTGGTCAAGCCGTTGGTCTGCCGATTGATCCGCGGCAGCACCCAGCCGGGCGTGCGCTGGAACACTTTCACCGAGGCGGCCCTGTCGACCAGTTCCGGGATGATCTGGACAGCGCTGGCGCCCGTGCCGACGACCGCGACCCGTTTGCCGGTGAAGTCGTAGTCGTGATCCCAACGGGCGCTGTGGATCTTGTGTCCCCGGTAGGTCTCGATGCCGCGGATGTTCGGAAGACTGGCATTGGCCAGCGGGCCGGAGGCCAGCACGACGGTGCGGGCGAGGACCGGGTCCGCGTGGCCGTCGATCGAGATCTCCCAGACTCCGGCCTGCTCGTCGAACACCATGCCGGAAACGTTGTGGCCGAACCGGATGTGCGGACCGAGCCGGAACTCCGCGGCCATCGCCTCGATGTAGCCGAGGATCTCGTTGCTCCCGGAGTAGGTGCGCGACCAGTTCGGGTTCGGCGCGAAACTGTAGGAGTACAGCCGCGACGGAATATCGCACGCCGCGCCGGGATAGGTGTTGTCGCGCCAGGTTCCGCCGATCGCGGTGCCGCGCTCGAGGATCGCGAAATTACGGATTCCGCGTTGCTTCAGCCGGATGGCCGTGCCGATTCCGGCGAATCCGCCGCCGATGACGGCGACGTCGATGGTATGCGTACTCATCGGATTCCCTGTCATGCCGCGGGCTTGTAGGTCAGTTCTTTCGACCAGGTCGGGTTGTTGCGCAGCAGCGTCTTCGGCACCAGCCCGGTGATCTTCACCAGCGCGTCGGCCACGAGGTGGTACGGGTGTCCGCGGTCGATCACCCAGCTGCCGTGCGTCTTCACGATCTGGTACATCGGCAGCCTGCGGGCGAATTCACTGCGTTCGCCCACGTTCGCGTACCGCTTGAGCGCGCCGTAGAGCTTCTCCTCGTCCACACCCATCGCGACGATGTTGTCGCGCATCTTGTTCAGCAGCGGCACGTAGCTCAGCACGCCGATGATCAGCGAGGGCTTGGCCCAGCCGCCGACCAGGTCGATGAGCAGCTTGCGCGTCTCCGCGTGCCCCAGCAGGTCCATCACGGCGAAATCGACCGCCAGATGGCGGGATTCGTCGGAGTTGATCTTCTTGAACGCCTCCTGGCAGACCGGGTCCTCGATCTCGTCCATGATGAACTTGATCAGCGCGCCGTCGAGCGCGACCTCGAGCATCGGGATGACGGTGCCGAGGAACGACAGCGACATGTCGTCGGAGTACTTGTCCAGGAAATCGATGACCAGCTTGACGTTGACGTTCGGCTGCGGGATCTCGTCGCCGTCGAGCATGCCCCACCGACGCATCAGTGCCAGCTCGGCGTTGGCGTGCTTCTGCTCCTCGGCGTGGAAGTAGCGGTAGATCTCGCGCAGCGTCTCGTTCGGCGCCTTCTTGGCCATCGCCGCGAAGCCGCGCGCGCCGACGTTCTCGATCCACATCAGATCGGCCATGAACGGCTTGAGCTTGGCGTGCAGTTCCGGCGTGATCGTCTCGGCGCCCGGAGCGTCCCAATCGATGTCGGCCAGTGCCCACTGGCGGTCCTTGATCTTGCGGAGCATGTCGTCGAAGTCCATCGCGATGGCGGCCATGTCAGACTCCTGTCTTGTCGGTGACCGACGTGCGGTCGGTGGTGGTCGAGTCCTCCTGTGGCAGCAGCCGCTCCAGGAGCCCGAGGACAAAGGTGTATTGCGCGGGGAAGTACCGCTTGAGCAGCCAGACGACGTGCGCGTCCAGCTGGGGGAGTACGTAGAGTTGCCCGCGGTCGTGCGCGTCGAGGGCGGTGCGCGCGACGCGCTCGGGGGAGAACCCCGTCCAGCGCATGAGGAAGTCGGCCAGCTGCGCCGATTCCTTGGTGATCCGGCCGTCGCGCGCGACGTTCGTGCGGACGAACGTCGGGCACAGGACGGTGACCGCGACTCCGGAGCCGCTCAGCTCGGCGGCCATGGTCTCCGACAGCGACAGCACGCCCGCCTTGGACACGTTGTAGGCGGCCATCGAGGGAGCGGCGGCGAATCCGGCGGCCGAGGCGACGTTGATGATGCCGCCGCGCCCGGCCGTGCGCAGACGTGGAGCGAACACTTCACAGCCGTGCACGACGCCCCAGAGGTTGATGCCCAGGGCCCACTGCCAGTCATCGAAACCGATGTTTCCCACGGCTTTTCCGCCGATGCCGACGCCGGCGTTGTTGATCACCAGGCTGACCGGGCGGTCGAAAATTGTTTCGGCGAAGCGGGCCAGCAACTCCACGTCTTCCCGTTGCGCCACGTTGCAGCGGAAGGCGTGCGCCGCGCCAGGATGATCGCGTTCGATCAGGGCGACCGTCTCGTCGGCGCGCGCCTCATCGATGTCGGCGCAGATCACCCGTCCGCCGCGGGCCGCGATCTCCAGCGCGAACGCCCGGCCGATGCCGCTGCCCGCGCCGGTGACCACGGCTCGCGCGCCGTGCGTGCGCCGGGTACGGCCCAGGGCCACCAACTTGTCCAATCCGAACATCTCAGCTCACCTTTTCCGTGCCGGAGGTAGCGACCAGCGCCGCGCGCAGGAAGTCGGCGGCGCGGGCGAGAGCCTGGTCGGCCTCGGGCACCACCATGGGAAGGGCCTGGAATACATGCAGCTGTCCCGGCCAGATCTCGAGCTCGCAGCTGCCACCCGCGCGCCGGACCATTTCGCACAGCGCCTGTGCGTCGGCGCCGAGCATCTCGGTGCCGCCGACCTGCACCAGGATCGGCGGCAACGCGAGACCGTGCGGGATGGCCAGCCGCAGGCGCGCCGCGTCGGCGGCGTGGCCGCTGGTGTAGGCCGCGGGCAGCTTGCTCGCGGCGGCGGCCGAGATCAGCGGATCGGTCCGGACGCGTTCCCGCTCGGCCGCCAGGCTCAGGGTGAGGTCGAGCAGCGGGGAGAACATCGCCACGGCCGCGGGCTGCGGCCGTCGGTGCCGTCCGTTCTCGACCAGCAGGTCAAGTGCGAGATGCCCACCCGCGGAGTCGCAGGCGATCACCAGGTCTTCCGGGGCGATGCCACGGCCGAGCAGCCAGCGGTAGCCCGCCTCGACGTCGTCGGCCGCGGCCGGGAACCGGTGTTCGGGCGCCAGACGATAGTCGGAGAGGAAGACCGGGAGTCCCGTCTCGGCCGACAGCCGGGCCGCGAGCCCGCGATGGGTGCGAGCCGAGCAGATCACGTAGCCGCTGCCGTGGATGTAGTAGACGGCCCGCGTCCCGAACGGCACTCCCGCCGCCCGAACCCATTCACCGCGCACCGCGCCCGACCGGACCTGAGTGACGGAAGTGCCCGCCGGAACCGGACCGCCGACGGCCATCAGGGTGGCGATGAGCTTCCGTGCGAACCAGACACCCGGCGGATTCATCGGAACCGCGCAGTTCAGCGGACGCAGGGTGAGCCTGGTAGCTGCCGCGGCCACAGTGGCGCGTGCCGAGGGCGCGGTGGGAACACCGGGGACCGAGGTCCTCGTCGACCTTGTCATGCGCTAAGAATCAGTGATGAATGTGCCAGTTGTCAATGGCACATTTATAGAAGGCTGATGTGTGCTCGTTACCGTGCCGTGTGGCGACGTTGGATGACGACGACATAGCGGCGGCGACGGTCGGCGACTTGCGGCCCTATGCGGCCGGGGTGATGCTCGAGGAATACAACCCGGCGTGGCCGGTCTGCTACGCGGAAGAAGAAGCCGCGATACGTGCGGCGCTCGGCGATGTGGCGCTGCGAATAGAGCACACGGGGTCCACGTCGGTTCCCGGTCTCGCGGCTAAGGCGGTCATCGACATCCTGCTGCTTGTTCCGGATGCCGCCGCCGAAGTCGCCTATCTATCAGCCCTCGAGGCTGCCGGGTATGGGCTGCGTATCCGGCAACCGGACTGGTACCAGCATCGCTGTTTCGTTCGTCGGGTGGAGAGCGGTGCGCGGTGGAACGTGAATCTGCATGTGCTCTCGCCGGAATCGGGAAGGCCCGAGATCGAGCGGATCCTGGCTTTCCGCGACTGGTTGCGCACGCACGAGGACGATCGTGCGTATTAGGCGCGGACCAAGCGGGAACTGGCGCAGCGTGAATGGAAGTTCGTGCAGCACTACGCCAATGCCGAGAGCGGAGTCATCGAGGAAATTCTCGGTCGAGTGTCGTTCGGCTGACGCACTCGAATGTTGTTGCGCGCGAAGTGCCTTCGTCAGTACCCGAGCGCGGGATCGATCGGTGCGAGGAGTGGCCGGCGTTCGATGAAGCGCTCGACGTTCGCCTGGACGTGGTCGGCGAAGGCCGCCAAGCGGAGTTGCGGCGGATTCGAATCATGCGGGGTGATAATGGCATTCGGCAGCGACCAGAGCGGATGGCCCGCCGGAAGCGGCTCGGGGTCGGTGACGTCGAGTCCGGCGCCGCCGATCGCGCCGGAGCGCAGCGCGTCGACCAGTGCGTCGGTGTCGACGAGGCTGCCGCGCGCGACGTTGACGATCCAGGAGGACGGCTTGAGCCGCGCGAGTTCGTCCGCGCCGACGAGATGCCTGGTGGCGGGCGTGGCGGGCGCGGCGACCACCACGTGATCGGTGTGCGGCCAGACCCGGCCGAGATGCTCGGCGGAGATCGTCTCGACCGACGGCGGGATGCCGGGGCCGGTGACCGGCCGTCCGCTGCGGTTCACCGCGATGATGTGCGCGCCGAGCGGCACCAGCATCGGGATCAGCGCGCGGCCGATGCCGCCCGCGCCGACGATCGCGACGGTCTTGCCGCGCAGCGTGCCGACGTGCGGAAAGAAGTCCTGCTGCCGCCAGTCCGCCGCGCGCAGGTGCTCGGGCAGGTAGCGGACGCCCGCGAGCAGCAGCATGAGCGCGTGCTCGGCCACGCTCGCCGCGAAAGCGCCTGCGGCCGAGGTGAACCGCACACCGGGATGCCCGGCGATGACGCCCGCGGCGAACCATTCCTCGATACCGGCGGCCGGGAGTTGCACCCATTCCACGCCTGCGGGCAGTCGCTCCGGGAACTCGTCCGGGCCGCCGACCCAGATCAACCCTTGTGCCTCGTCGAGATCGGAGACGGCGGCGCCCGCCTCCACCACGGCCTTCTCCACCAGCGTGGGGGGAGGATCGGCGGGGGCGATCGCGATCGTTACCGCAGGCCGGTTCATGGTTGGACCTCCTTCGGAGCAGCAGGACGTGGTCGCGAGCGGGTGGACGTTGCGACCGTAGCACCGCCGGGCGCGGCGCTAGGCCCCGCTCTGCTCGTCGTCGAGCTCCACGTCCACCTTGTCCCGCTCGGCCCACTCCAGGAGAGGATCCAGGTGGAACACCGCGTCATCCATGCCCGCGTGCAGATCGCCGAGTTCGGCGAAGCGAGCGGGGACGGAGAACATGGTGAAGTCGCGCGGATCGATGTCGGGAATCTCGTCCCAGCGTACCGGGGTGGAGACCGTCGCGGCGGGGACGCCGCGCACCGAGTAGGCGGCGGCGATGGTGTGATCCCGCGCGTTCTGGTTGTAGTCGACGAACAGCAGCTTCGGGTCGCGATCGCGCCGCCACCACGTGGTGGTCACATCATCGGGTGCGCGGCGCTCGACCTCGCGGGCGAACGCCAGCGCCGCCCGGCGCACTTCCTGGAAACCCCAGTGCGGCGCGATCCGGACGTACACGTGCAAGCCTTTGCCGCCGGAGGTCTTCGGCCATCCGACGGCGCCGATCTCGTCGAGGATCTCTCGCACCACCGCCGCGACCCGCTGCACCCGCGACCACGGGCAGTCCGGCATCGGGTCGAGGTCGATGCGCCACTCGTCCGGACGCTCGGTATCGGCGGCGCGGGAATTCCACGGATGGAACTCGACGGTCGACATCTGCACCGCCCAGATGACGTCGGCGAGCTTCTCGACGCACAACTCGTCGGCGTGCCGTCCATAGCGCGGGAAGTACACCCGCACAGTCGGAATCCAGTCCGGCGCGCCCGCGGGAAGCCGCTTCTGATGCACCTTTTCGCCCGCGAGTCCTTTGGGGAACCGGTGCAGCATGCAGGGCCTGCCGCGCAACGCGTTGACGATGCCGTCCCCGACGCTCAGGTAGTACCGCACCAAGTCGAGCTTGGTCGCGCCGGACTCCGGGAAGTAGACGCGGTCGGGGTTGGAGACTTTGAGCGTGTGATCGCCGACCTCTAGCTCGATCGCCGACCCGGTGGATTTGCTGGCCACGGGTCGACTGTAGTGGCCGAGCCGAAGGAAATCCGCGCACGATCGCGCGCCGCCGCGACGGATGTCCCATACCGGTCCGCGGCGCCGCACCGCTCTGGTATGCATACAAGTATGAGCAAGGCGACGCGCGTGACCGTCACGCTGGATCCACAGGTGGCCGAGTGGGCCAGAGCGGCCGCCGATCGCCAGAACCGCAGCCTGTCGGCGGTGATCAACGCCGCGCTGCGCACCACGCTCGTGCACGACAGCCTGACCGCGCTGACCATCGACGAGGAAGCCGAACTGGCCGCCGCCTACGACGACGTGGCGATCACCCAGGCCGCCGCCGACGACGACGCCGACGGCGCCGCATGAGACGCGGTGAGGTCTGGCGCTACGCCCCGACCCTCAGCGACGGCACCCCCTTCCCGCGGCGCATGACAGTGGTGCTGGTGTCCGATTCGGCGGTGATCACTTCGCGCTATCGCTGGTTGCAAGTCGTTCCACTGCGCGACGCCGACCCCGGCCACGTGCTGGCCACCCACACCGAGCACGGCTGGGCCGACACCCTGAAACTGCACCGCGCCTACCGGCCCTGGCTCACCGAACACCTCGGCGTGCTCTCCTTGGAGGAAACGGAATCCCTGGACGCGCGCTTGCGGGCGACGTTGAGTCTGTGACTTCGTCGCGACGTTTTCGTGGGCACGGAGACGTCGGTGCGGGCAGGATGCCGGGATGAGGTCTTCGGGTGACGACGAGTCGCTGATCTTGGGGCTGATCAACGAGTTCTGGGTGGCGGTAGAGCGAGGGATCCCTCGTGAGATGGCCGCGTTGATGTGCGCCGAGGAAGCCGAGCAGTTCTTGGACAATGTGCCCGATCCCGAGTATGACGACCCTACTGGTGAGCCGATCGGTGAGCCTACTTTCGAGGTTTCGGGCATCCGCATCTTCGGAGATGTCGCCTTCGCGCGAATCATTCATTCACCGGACAACGTCGCGACTCTCTTTTTCCGGTACGAAACCGGGAGATGGACGGTATGCGCGGACGCTGATGAGGATCTGTCGTTGGAGCAGCTCGAGGACGACGTGTGGCCCACGATGCCTGCGGATGCGAGCGGTCTGATGTGGACTGTGCACGAGTTGCGGCGCAAGCCGATCGGGCGTCTGACCGACGAGGATGTTCGTTGTCTTCTGCAACAGAACGAAGGCGTCGATGTCCTACTGCCGCGTGTGTTACACCAGTTGCAATGGAATCCGCTGGCCGGAGGCGACCTTTTTCCTGGTGACCTGCTGGTCGCGGCGCTCCGAGTCGGCCAGGAACATTGGAGGCGGGACCCGGTCGCGGTCACTCGCATACGAATCGTCATCGACAAGATCCGTGACCTGGGGGATTTGACCGAACACGGTGCACCGCACGAAGAGATCTGGAACCGCATCACAGATTTTCTGATCGATCTGCCCGGCAACAACTAGCAGCACGCGTTCGCTGGGTGTCGTCGTTATGTCGGTGTGGCCAAGGCGAAGGGGAGGATGGCGGCGGCGCCGGCCGCTCGGAGGGCGTGGGCGGCGACGGTGAAGGTCCAGCCGGTGTCGGTGATGGCGTCCACCAGCAAGATCGGGCCCGGTACTCGGGTCAGTTCGGGGATCTCCCAGGAATCGAAGAGTCCGGCGACGCGATGCGCGGAGTTCGCCGCCGAGACGGGCGGTCGGTCCGGGCGGGTGCGCAGCGTGCCGAGGTCGTGCAGGCGGCCGACTTCGGCGAGGCGGGCGGCGAGGGTGGCGGTGAGCACGGGGTGGCGTGGCGATTCCAGGGCGAGCACCGAGGTCGGGCGGGCGGCCCAATCCCACTCGCGCAGAACGGCGACGCAGGCGTCGAAGACCGCGTCGGGAACCGGGGCGTCCGGGCCGTCGAGCAGCGCGCGCAGTCGCTGGCCCCAGCCGAGGTCGGTCAGCCTGCCGAGAACACGACCGGTCTCGGCTCCGCCGGAGATCTTGCCGGACAACGGGATTCCCAGCTTGGCCATACCGGTGGGCCACTGCTTGCGCGGCGCGAGGTCGAGGCCGGGACGATCGAGCCGGGCCTTGGTCGCGGCCACCGCGTCGGCGGCGACAGTGCGGTCGGGGCGGTGGCCGGTGCAGTTGTCGCAGCGGCCGCAGCCGGGCGAATCCGTGGACAAACCCGGGTCGTCGAGTTGGCGGCGCAGGAATTCCATGCGGCAACCGGCGGTCGATTGATAGTCGATCATGGCCTGCTGCTCGGCCTCGCGGGCGATGGACAGGCGCTCGTACCGTTCGGTGTCATAGGTCCACGGCCGGCCCGTGGCGATCCAGCCGCCGCGCACGCGGCGCACCGCGCCGTCCACGTCGAGCACCTTCAACACCATCTCCAGCCGGGAGCGGTTCAACTCCACCAGCGGTTCCAACGCCGCGGTGGACAACGCCCGGTCGGAGTCCAGCGCGGCGAGGACGGCACGCACAATGTGCTCGCGAGGAAAGGCGACGGAGGCGAAGTAGCTCCAGATCCGCGCGTCCTCGGGGCCGGGAAGCAGGATCACCTCGGCCCGGTCGGTGCCGCGCCCCGCGCGTCCCACTTGCTGGTAGTAGGCGATGGGCGAGGACGGCGCACCGATGTGCACCACGAATCCCAGATCGGGTTTGTCGAAGCCCATGCCGAGCGCGGAGGTGGCGATGAGCGCCTTCACCTCGTTGTTCAACAGCGCCGCTTCGAGCGCCTCGCGTTCGGCCGGGTCGGTCTGGCCCGTATAGGCGGCGACGGTGTGGCCGTGTGAGTTCAGCACGTCGGCCAGATCGTGCGCGGCTGCGACGGTGAGCGTGTAGACGATGCCGGAGCCGGGCAGCCGGTCGAGGTGCCCGCCGAGCCAGGCGGTGCGCTCCACGGCATCGTCGAAGCGAACCACCGACAGGTGCAGCGACTCGCGATCCAGCGTGCCGCGCAGCACCAGGGTGTCGGTGCCGATCTGGGTGGCGACATCGGTGACCACCCGGTCGTTGGCCGTCGCGGTGGTGGCGAGCACCGGGACGTCCGAGCCCAGGTCGGCGATCAGCGTCCGGATGCGCCGGTAGTCCGGCCGGAAGTCGTGGCCCCAGTCCGACACGCAATGCGCTTCATCGATCACCACCAGCCCGGCGTCGGCCGCGAGCCGGGGCAACACCTGATCCCGGAAATCCGGGTTGTTCAATCGCTCCGGGCTGACCAGCAGCACGTCGACCGCACCGGCGGCGACCTGTGCGTGGATCTCGTCCCACTCGGTGACATTGCCCGAGTTGATGGTCGCGGCTATCACTCCCGCGCGCTGCGCCGCCGCGACCTGGTTGCGCATCAGCGCGAGCAGCGGCGACACGATCACCGTTGGCCCGCGCCCGGCCCTGCGCAGCAGCTTGGCGGCGATGAAATACACCGCCGACTTGCCCCAGCCGGTGCGCTGCACGACCAGCGCCCTGCGCCGCCGTACGACGAGCGCTTCGATCGCGGTCCACTGATCCTCCCGCAGCGCGGCTCCCGCCCCGGCCAGCTCGCGCAGCAGCTGTTCGGCGTGCTCGCGCAGGTCGGGGGCCGTGAGGTCGATCGGAGACGCGTCGGTGGCCGTGGTCATGCGGTCCATCGTGCCCGACGCCACCGACAGGCGGCGCCGGGGCGCCGGTGTGGCGATCGGTCAGCCGCGCGCGGCGCCTTCCGGCCACACGATCTCCACCGGCACGGCACTCGCCGTGGCGGGTGCGCATCCTCGTCGTGAGGCCGTGATCAGGCGGATCGCGCGGTAGCGGCCGCCAACTCGGCCAGGCGGGCACGGACCAGATCCGGACGTTCCTCGAGAATGAAGTGGCCGCAGCCCCGCACCGGTTCCAGGCGGTAGTCGTCGGCCCGCGCGGTCTCCTCGGCGGCGAGCGAAGGATGGACCGCCGCGTCCTCGACTCCGAACAGGGTGCGGATCGGAATCTTCGCTCGACGTCGTTCGCCGTGTCCGGCCGAGCGCGGAACTTCGCGCAGCAGAAAAGTGCGGTAGGTGTCGGTCGCGGTGCGGGCGCAGACGGGGTCGCGGAAACGGTCCGCGTAGACGCGAATCGCCTCGGGTCCGAACTTCTCGCGATCGCGTACGGCGCCGGCGAAGACGAGGTCCAGGAAGCGGGTGTGCTGGTGCAGGTAGGTGCCGAACGCCGCGACAGCGGGTTGATACAGCAGGAACCGCCACGCGTGCGGGAGGAAAGTGCGCGGCGTCTGCCACGGGTGGGCGATGTTGAGCGCCAGCAGCGCGTCGAATCGCTCCGGCTCGCGCAGCACGAGCAGGTGGGCGATGTAACCGCCCCAGTCGTGGCCGACCAGCAGCACGCGCTTCAGGCCGAGCGCGTCCAGCAATGCCAGCAGGTCGGAGGCGACGTCGTCCTTGGCCCAGCGGTGCGGCGCGGGACCGGACCAGCCGTAGCCGGGTAGGTCGGGCGCGATGATCCGCAGTCCGTCCGGTGGGTCGGCGAGCAGGTGACGATAGGCGTAATGATGCTCGGGCCAGCCGTGCAAGGCCAACACGGGGCGGCCATCCGTCGGCCCCGCCTCGGTGACGTGGAAACGCACCCCGCGAGCGGTGACATAGGAACGCCGCACGCCGGGGATCTCCGGCGGAGCGGCCGCCGGGTCGGACCCGGGAAAGGGTGAGAAGAACGAAGGCCGCCAGGGCATATCCGATGGTATCCAGTACGCCGCCGAGACATCCAGAGCGGAACAGCTCCCGGCGATGGACAATGAAGGCCTGAATCCCCGGCGCGGGGACCGGGGAGGAGGCAGCGGTGTCGAGCCACATTCAGCCGCCCGCGGGGTGGGCTCCGCCGGGCGCCGAGTTCCGGACCAGCAACAACGTCTCGCGCACTGTAACGGGCACGCTCGTCTGCTTGATGGTGACGCCGATCGGGATCGGCTCGGCCGCTCATGGCGGCCTCGGCACCCGGCAGTGGGTGATCCTCGGGGACGAGGGGGACCGCTGGAGCTCGAACGCCCAGATGATCGGTGGTGCGTTGCTGTTGTTCCTGGTGGCGTTGCTGGCCGCGTACTCTCCTGCGGGCACTGTGATCGCGGGCCTGGTGTGGGGTCTGCTGCCGGGCGCGGTGCAGTTGTTCTTCCCTCATGACCTCTGGCGTCTGATCGAGCAGGCGCCGGGGCTGTCGGAGGAATGGAGTCTTGCCCTCTACAACTGGGTGCTCAACGGATGGGGGCTGGTACTCGGCCTGTTGCTCATCGGAGCCGGGTTCGCTGCCACCCTGCGGCGGCGCTGACCGCGCGGCTGCGCACCGGGCGAGTCGGTCCGCCCGGCGCGCAGCCGACGTTCAGCCCTTGACGCAGAGCACCTGGTGCAGCGTCGCGACCACGTCGACCAGGTCCCGCTGTGCCTCGATGACCTCGTCGATGTCCTTGTACGCGGCCGGGATCTCGTCCACCACGCCCGCGTCCTTGCGCGACTCGACGCCCTCGGTCTGCGCGATGAGATCGGCCACGGTGAACTGCCTCTTGGCCGCGTTGCGGCTCATCCGCCGTCCCGCGCCGTGCGAGGCGGACTGGAACGACGCCGGATTCCCCTTGCCGCGCACCACATACGAGCGCGTCCCCATCGAGCCCGGAATCAGCGCGAGATCGCCTTCGCCCGCGCGCACGGCGCCCTTCCGGGTCACCAGCATGGGTACGCCGTCGATGATCTCCTCCGCCACATAATTGTGATGGCAGCTTATGGGCTGCTCGAAACGCACTCCGCGATCGGCGAATTCGGCGGCGACCGCACGGCAGACCAGGGCGAGCATCACCGCGCGGTTGCGCGCCGCGTACTCCTGCGCCCAGGTGAGGTCGCGCCGGTACGCCCGCATCTCCGGCGTGCCGGAGACGAAGACCGCCAGGTCGCGGTCGGGCAGATCGACGTTGTGCGGCAGCGTGCGCGCGATCGAGATGTGCCGCTCGGCGAGTTCCTTGCCGATGTTGCGGCTGCCGGAGTGCAACAGGATCCACACCCGGTCGTCCTGGTCCAGGCAGACCTCGATGAAGTGGTTGCCACCGCCGAGCGTGCCCATCTGCTTGTGCGCCTTCGACTCTCGCGCCTGAACCCGGCTGTCCAGCGCGCCGAACGAACCCCAGAACCGGTCCCAGCCCGCGCGCAGCGTCGCCGTGCTCGCGCCGAGCCCCGCGACCTGGCCGCCGAGGCGGGTGACGTCGACGGCGTCGTGATGCGCCTGGAAGCCGACCGGCACCGCCGCCTCGATGCGCGACCGCAGCGAACGCAGGTTGTCGGGCAGATCCGCCGCGGTGAGATCGGTGCGCACGCTCTCCATGCCGCACCCGATGTCCACGCCGACCGCGGCGGGGGCCACCGCGTCCTTCATCGCGATCACCGAGCCGACCGTGGCCCCCTTGCCGAGGTGCACGTCCGGCATCACGCGGACGCCGTGGACCCATTTCAGCGCGGCGATGTTGCGCAGCTGCTGGAGCGCGGCCTGCTCGACCTCGTGCTCGTTGGCCCACATCAGCGTCTGCGCCTTGGTGCCGCGCAGCTCGACGGGAAACATGGTGTCGACCCTTCCGTTGGTTATGCCATCAACGGTAGGTACCGAGGACACCCGGCGCACCCGAATATTCGACCGCCCGGAACGGTAGCGGTCAGTCGGCCTCCTGCTCGAACCGTGCGCGATAGACGCGCTCGGCGTTCCCGTGGGCGATGGCGCTGACCAGGGCTTCGGCGTCGGCGGTGGTGATCGCGTCGTCGGCGAGCCACTCGTCGACGAGTTCGCCGAGACCGCGCCGCCAGAGCAGGGCGCTTAGGTAGTGCAATTCTGGGAGCCCGTAGCCGTCGGAGGAGTAACACAGCGCCCGGAACGGAGCGAGCTCCAGTGTCTCGGCCAGCACGGCCCCGGCCCGCTGTCCCACATAGGGGATGGTCAGGCCCAGATCCAGATGGACGTGCTCGAAGATGTGCGCGAGGTAGGCGGCATGGCGGTGGAAGGGCCAGCAGTGCAGCAACATCACCGACAGCCCGGTACCCGCGGTCCGGCGCAGGAAGTCGGTGAGCAGCAGCGGGTCGCCGTGCCGCAGGTGCAGGTCCGGGTCACCGAATCCGGTGTGGAATTGCAGCGGAAGACCCAGTTCCGCGCCGATGCGCGCGCCGAGGCCGACCAGCCAGCCGAGGACGTCCGGATCGGTGAGCCGGTGCTCGGGCGCGAAACTGGTCGGCGGGTGATCCCGCAGCGGGAAGTCCAGACCGCACCGGTAGGCCACGATCGTCTTCAACCCGACGGCGCCGACCGCCCGGGCGCGCAGCTCCTCCTCGATCCGCTCGTACACCCCGGACACCGCGCCGACCTGCGCGACGACTTGCTCGGCCACTTGCTCCAGCCGCACCACCTCGCGCACCTCTCCGCCCGCCAGCTCGATGAAATCCGCTGTTCCACCACCGATTCCGGTGTCCAGATACCATCGGGTCACCCCGGTGGCGCGCAGCAGCCGGGCGGAGACCTCGCGCGCGCCGAGCCGGGCGCGATGACGGAGGTAGACGTCCGGGCCGACGTGGGCGGGCAAATCGAGCGCGGGGGCACACCAGCGGCGCACGGCGAGCCCGAGCGCGGAATCGAAACTGCCGTGCGCGCCTTCCCCGAGCAAGCGCTCGAAGCCGGGCCGATCCAGGTTCTCGGTGTGCACCCCGTGGCAGTGGTGGTCGGTGAGCCGGACACCGTCGGTGAGCATGTCAGAACCGCCAGCGGGTCAGGGCGACCAGCTCTTCGGCGCTCGCGGCGGCGTACCGCTCGGCCTCCGCGCGGCGCACGGTGAGCAGGGCGTCGTGTAGTTCGACGCCCATGGCGTCGGCGAGCACTGTGGACGCGGCGAGGTGGTCGGCGGCTTCGGACGGGGTGGTCGGCAGGCGGCGCACATTCGATACCATGCGTGCCTCGGCGTCGAAAGTCGCCGGGTCACCGGTGATTTCGACCGGAAGGCGCAATTGTTCGGCGACACCGGCGAGCCCGGCGGCGATCACCGACCCGACGATCAGGTACGGATTGCCGGTCGCGTCGAAACATTTGATCTCGGCGTTGGCCGCCCACGCCTCGGTGCCGCGCACCCCGGTGACGAACCGCAGCGCGGCCTCTCTGGTCTCATGGCCCCAGCACTGCCAGACCCCCGCCCAGCGCGACGGCTCCGACCGCAGGAAGCTCGCCGGATTGCCCGCGCCGACCGCGACCAGCGCGGGCAGTTCGCGCAGCACTCCCGCCAGGAACGCCTCGCCGGTCCGCCGCATGCCGTGCGGGCCGTCGCCGCCCGCGAACAGCGGTCCGTCCTCGTCGGTCACCGACAGGTGCAGGTGCGCTCCGGAACCGGCGCCGCCCGGTTCGATGCACGGGGCGAGCAGCGCCCGCCAGCCATGCCGCGCGCTCACCTGCCGGATCGTGTGCCGGACCAGCACGGCCTCGTCGGCGGCGGTGACCGGCTCGGACGGTTCGACCGACAACTCGAGTTGCGCGAGCGCGTATTCGGGATGGAACTGGGCGACGGTGACGCCTTGGCGCTCGAGTGCGGCGACCAGGTCGGCGGCGTAGTCGGCCACCTGCCCGAGCCGCACCAGTCCGTAGGCGGGGCCGTGGATCGCGGGTGTGAAGTCGTCGGTGTCGTCGGCGCGGCCCACCGCCCATTCGGTCTCGAACGCCATGGACAACCGCAGTCCGGCGGCCTGCGCCGCAGCCGTCTGGCGTGCCGCGAAGTGGCGCTGGCACGGGGCGAAGCGGGTGCCGTCCTGGGTGTATTTGTCCGTGGGCGCCCACGCCCAGCCGGGCTGGCAGGCCAGTTCGGTGAGCATGCTCAGATCGGGGACGAGTCGCAGATCGCCGTCGGGCCCGCCGAGATAGCGCCCGATCGCCATCAGGTCGTCGAAGGCGAAGGTCTCGAAGCACGGCGACACTCCGACGCCGTACCGGGACGCCCGGTCCAGCCGCTGGCTGGGGACGGTTTTCACGCGCGTGATGCCCGCGTTGTCCACGAAGCTCAGCGCGACCATGGCCGCGTCCAGCCGCTCGATCGGCGCGGTGTCGCCCTCGGCGGGGATGCGATCCGGCGTGGTGGCCATGCCCATCACGATATCGGCTCGGGCGCAGCGGGAGCCGCCGCGGCGCGCGTCGTCACTCCGCGGCGAGGGCGGCGGTGATCTCCTCGCGGGCCGGGATCGAACTGCTCGCGCCCAACCGGGTCGTCGCCAGAGCCCCGGCCGCGCAAGCCCAGGTCAGCGCCCATTCCGGCCCCCGATGCCAGGCTGCGGCCAGCGCGCCGGTGAAGGCGTCGCCCGCGCCGGTGGTGTCGACGACATCGACCCGCGGGCTGGGCCGGGACAGGCGGGCGCCGTCCGGTCCGCGATAGTCCGCGCCCGCCGCGCCGCGGGTGACGACCACGTGCGCGACGGTGTCCAGGTCCGCGCTCAGCTGCTCGGCTTCGCCGGAATTCATCACGGCGACATCGATATTCGTCCAAAGATCGGCGGGCAGCGGACGGGCCGGCGAGGGGTTCAGCAGCACGGTGGTGCCGTGCGCGCCGGCGTGGCGGGCCGCGGCGGCGACCGTTTCGACCGGAATCTCCAGCTGGCACAACAAGATATCGGCGGCCGCGATCGCCGCCAGGTCCTCCTCGGTCAGCTCGGTCATCCGCGTGTTGGCGCCTCCGACGACGATGATGCTGTTCTCGCCGTCGTCGTCCACCACGATCGTGGCGATGCCGCTCGGCCCGGCGACCGTGCGCAGCCGGTCGGTGAACACCGCGGCGTCCGTGAGCGCCGCGCGCAGTTCACCGGCGAAGACGTCGTCGCCGACCGCCCCGAGGAAGCGGACCTCGCCGCCCGCCCGCCGCGCCGCGATCGCCTGATTCGCGCCTTTCCCGCCGGGCACCATGGCGAATCCGCTGCCGAGGACCGTCTCACCGGGGGCCGGTCTGCGTGCGGTCGTAGTGATCAGGTCCATGTTGACGCTGCCGAGCACCACGATCGCGGGAGCGTCCGATTCGACCGTCATATCGCCGGACGGTAGTCGCCCGGCCCGGGCCGCGCACGTGACCGCGCGAGCGTCGCAGCGGGTGGAATCGGCGGTGTACCCGGTGCGTAGGCTGTACCCATGACGGTAGGAACGACCACCCAGCCTGATGTTCGCGAGGTGGTGCACGAGGCCGCGCGCAAGGCCAGGGTCGCGTCGCGAGCCCTCGCCCAGCTGACGACGGCGCGGAAGAACGACGCCCTGCACGCCGCCGCCGACGCGCTGCTGGCCGCCGCCGATCGGGTGCTGGCCGCCAATGCCGAGGACATCGCCGCGGCGCGGGCCGCGGGCACCGAGGAGTCACTGCTGGACCGGCTGCGGCTGACCAAGCCCCGCATCGACGGCATCGCCTCCGGGTTGCGTCAGGTGGCGGGACTGCCCGATCCGGTGGGTGTGGTGGTGCGCGGCTCGACCCTGCCGAACGGCTTGGAGATCCGGCAGGTGCGAGTGCCGCTCGGCGTGGTCGGCATGGTGTACGAGGCCAGGCCGAACGTCACCGTCGACGCGTTCGGGCTCGCGCTCAAGTCCGGTAACGCCGCCCTGCTGCGCGGCTCCTCCTCGGCGGCCCGCTCCAATGCCGCGCTCGTCGGGGTGCTGCGCGAATCGCTTGCCGCGCAAGACATCCCGGCCGACGCCGTGCAGTTGCTGCCGAGCGAGGACCGTTCCAGCGTCACGCATCTGATCCAGGCCCGCGGCCTGGTCGACGTGGTCATTCCGCGTGGCGGCGCCGGGTTGATCAACGCCGTCGTGCGTGACGCGCAGGTGCCGACCATCGAGACCGGTACCGGCAACTGCCACGTCTACGTGCACGCCGCCGCCGACCTGGAGATGGCCGAGCGAATCCTGATCAACGCCAAGACCCGCCGTCCCAGCGTGTGCAACGCGGCCGAGACCGTGCTGATCGACGCGGGCATCGCGGACACGGCGCTGCCCAGGCTCACCGAAGCGCTGGAGCGTTCCGGCGTCACCATCCACGGCGACCTGCCCGGCCAGGTTCCGGCCACCGAGGCCGACTGGGGCGAGGAGTACCTCACCCTGGACATCGCGCTCAAAGTGGTCGACGGCCTGGACGCGGCGGTGGAGCACATCAACACCTGGGGCACCGGCCACACCGAGGCCATCGTCACCGGCGACCTCGCCGCGGCCCGCGAGTTCACCAGCCGGGTCGACGCCGCCGCCGTGATGGTGAACGCCTCCACCGCGTTCACCGACGGCGAGCAGTTCGGCTTCGGCGCCGAGATCGGCATCTCCACCCAGAAGCTGCACGCCCGCGGCCCGATGGCCCTGCCGGAGCTGACCTCGACGAAGTGGATCGTCTGGGGCGAAGGACAGATCCGGCCCGTCTGACCGGCGTGCGCGGCGGCCGATGCCGAGTCGGCATCGGCGACGCGCTGCCGTAGCGTGGGGGATGGTTCGGAAGGAAGGTGCCGGGTGGTGTCGGAGAGCGCAGTACAGGAGCCGATCTTCACGTCGGTGGACGACGTGATCGAACGGTTGGCCAGCACGGGCTACCTGGCGGACAAGGCCACCGCCACCTCGGTGTTTCTCGCCGATCGGTTGGGCAAACCGTTGCTGATCGAAGGACCGGCTGGTGTCGGCAAGACCGAGCTGGCGCGCGCGGTCGCGCAGACCTCGGGCGCCGAGCTGGTGCGATTGCAGTGCTACGAGGGCGTCGACGAGGCCCGCGCGCTGTACGAGTGGAACCACGCCAAGCAGATCCTGCGCATCCAGGCGTCCAGCGAGAACGACTGGGAAGAGACGAAGGCCGACGTCTTCACCGAGGAGTTCCTGCTCTCGCGCCCGCTGCTGACCGCGATCCGGCGCACCGATCCCACGGTGCTGCTGATCGACGAGACCGACAAGGCCGACGTCGAGATCGAGGGCCTGCTGCTCGAGGTGCTCAGCGACTTCGCGGTGACGGTGCCGGAGCTGGGAACGATCATCGCCAGCCGCAAACCGTTCGTGGTGCTCACCTCGAACGCCACCCGCGAGCTGTCCGAGGCGCTCAAGCGTCGCTGCCTGTACCTGCATCTGGATTTCCCGGACGAGGAGCTGGAGCGGCGCATCCTGGCCAGCCGGGTGCCCGAGCTGTCGGCGGCGGTCGCCGCGCAGCTGGTGCGGATCGTGCACGTGCTGCGCGGCATGCAGTTGAAGAAGCTGCCCTCGGTCGCCGAGTCGATCGACTGGGGCCGCACGCTGCTGGCGCTCGGCCTGCGGGATCTGGACGACACGACCGTCCGCGCCACGCTCGGTGTGGTGCTCAAACACCAGAGCGACCACCAGCGCGCGCTGGCCGAACTGAAGCTGGCCTGAGCCATGGCGACCGGGCCGGTCCCCGCCGATGTCGCGGCACTGAGCGCGCCACACGGTATTCCGGGACATCTGGTCGGCTTCGTGGAGGCGCTACGGGCGCGCGGGATACCCGTCGGACCGTCGGAGACGGTGGACGCGGGCCGCGTGGTGACCGTGCTCGACCTGATGGACCGTGAGGTCCTACGGGAGGGGCTGGCGTGCGCGTTGTTACGGCGCACCACCCACCGCGCGACCTTCGACGGGCTGTTCGACCTGTGGTTCCCCGTCGCCGTCGGGCAACGCGCCGCGAGCCAGGACGAGCTGGAGATCCCGCACACGCCCTCGGGAGACGTGGACATCCCGGCGCTGCGCGAACTGCTCGCGGAGTTGCTCGCGCAGGAGTCGGCGACCCCGCAACTGGAGGCGCTGGCCGCGCAGTTGGTCGAGCAACTCGGCCAGTACCAGTCCGCCCGCGGTCCGTCCTTCTCGTCGTACCAGGCGCTGAAAGAGGTACAGCCCCAAACGTTGCTGGCGAAGATCCTCGCGGGCATGGCCCTCGGGCCGGACACGAGCGAGTTCGACTCCGAGATCGCCCGCCGCGCCGCCCGGCAGCGCATCGCGGGCTTCCGCGCGACCGTCGAGGCCGAGACCAGGCGGCGGGTCGCCGAACGGATCGGACGCGAACGCGTGGCGAGCTACGGCGTCGCCCGGCAAGCCGAAGAGGTCGACTTCCTGCGCGCCTCCGAGGCCGAACTCTCCGAACTCAAGCGCAGTACCCAGCGGTTGGCCCGGATCCTGGCTTCGCGTCTGGCCGCGCGTCGCAGGCACGCCCACCGCGGAGCCATCGACCTTCGCCGCACCCTGCGCGCGTCCATGTCCACGGGCGGTGTGCCCATCGACCTGGTGCACCGCAAGCCGCGACCGGGCCGCCCCGAACTGGTTCTGCTGTGCGATGTCTCGGGCTCGGTGGCCGGCTTCAGCAACTTCACGCTGCTGCTGGTGAGCGCGCTGCGCGAACAGTTCTCCCGGGTGCGCATCTTCGCGTTCGTCGATCAGATCGACGAGGTGACCCGGTTCTTCGATCCGCACACCCAGCTGGATCGGGCGATGACCCGGATCTTCGGTGAGGCGAACGTCGTCGGCCTGGACGGGCACTCCGACTACGGCAACGCGCTGGCCGGGTTCGCCAGGGACTTCCCGGACGCCGTCACCAGCCGCAGCTCGCTGCTGATCCTCGGCGACGCCCGCACGAACTACCGTGACCCGGAGCTGGACACCCTGCGGTCGCTGGTCGAGGTGGCCAAGCACGCGCACTGGCTCAATCCCGAACCGCGCAACCAATGGGGTTCCGGCGATTCCGCGGCGGACAAGTACCGCGACGTGATCGAGATGCACGAATGTCGTTCGGCCAAACAGCTCACCGCGGTGGTTTCGCGGCTGCTACCGGTGTAGGGAGACGGCATGAACGACGCCGCGCTGCTGAGCTATTGCCTGGCCAAGCCGGGCGCCTGGCAGGACGAACCGTGGGAGGGCGACGTCGTCGCCAAGGTCGGCGACAAGATCTTCGCCTTTCTCGGCGCGACATCGGTCGGCCTCAAATGCGGGCGGACCCGCGAGGAGGCCGACGAACTGGTCCGGGTGTACCCGGGGGACGTGGCGGCGTCGGCCTACATCGGGCGGTACGGCTGGAACGTCATCCAGTTCGGCGGCGCGGTCTCGGATAACGAACTCTACGAGCTGGTCGATCTCTCCTACGAGGCCGTCGTGAGCAAGCTGCCGAAGAGCAAGCGCCCGACCGTCTGAAAGGGTTCGTTAAGGGGATCTTTGGCGTGCGCCGACAAGATCGGCGGCCATGGGGAACAGAACGCCGGATGATCCGGCGGCGGTGCACAACAACTATTCGTTTCAGGTCGATCTGCGCGGGATAGTCGATCTGCTCTCTCATCACCTCTATTCGAGTCCGCGGGTCTATCTGCGCGAGCTGTTGCAGAACGCCGTCGACGCGGTCACCGCACGTGCCCGGCTGGATCCGCTGACTCCCAGCGGAATCCGGCTCTCCGTGGACGAATCCGGGCTGCGGATCAGCGATCCCGGTGTCGGCCTGACCGAGGCCGACGTGCACCGGTTCCTCGCCACCATCGGCCGCTCGTCCAAACGCGACGACATCGAAGGCGCACGACGGGAGTTCCTCGGACAGTTCGGGATCGGGCTGCTGGCCTGTTTCACGGTCGCCGAGACGATCCGGGTGGTCACCCGATCGGCCGCCGACCCGACCGCCTCGCCGGTCGAGTGGCTGGCCCGCGCCGACGGCACCTACTCGGTGCGCTCACTCGATCGAGGCGAGTACGCGGAACCGGGCACGACGGTGTGGCTCACCCCGCGCGGCGGAGCCGGGGAGTGGTTCCGGCCGCAGCGGGTGACCGACCTGGCACGCGAATTCGGGTCGCTGCTGCCCTACGAGGTGACAGTGGAGTCGGACGGTGCTGTGACGACGGTCACCGAAGGCGTTCCGGTCTGGCGCCGCGCGTATCCGTCGGCGGAGCGGCGCAGGGCCGCCCTGCTCGACTACGGTCACCGGACGCTGGGCTTCGTTCCGCTCGACGCCATCGAACTCGATGCCGGTGCGGCAGGCGTCAGCGGCGTGGCCTATGTCCTGTCCCAGCCGGGCAACCCGTCCGACAGCAGTGCGCATCGGGTGTACCTGAAGGGCATGCTCCTGGGCGACGCGGTGCGCGGCGTGCTGCCGGATTGGGCGTTCTTCGTGCGCTGCGTGCTCGACACCGACACGCTGCGCCCCACCGCGTCGCGGGAGGGCCTCTACGAGGACGAGCGGCTCGCCGTCGTGCGCGAGGTGCTCGGAGACCGGATCCGGGACTGGCTCACCGAGATCGCCGCCGAACAGCCGCAGCGGCTGGCCGCGTTCCTGTCCGTGCACGCACTCGGCGTGAAGGCGATGGCGAGCCATTCCGTCGAATTGCTGCGAATCATGCTGCCCCATCTGCACTTCGAGACCACCGACGGGCGCGTGCCGCTCACCGAGTTCGCCCGCGACCACCGCACCGTCCGGGTGACGGCGACGGTCGAGGAGTTCCGTCAGGTGGCGGCCACCGCCGCCGCGCAGGGCATCGGCGTCGTCAACGGCGGCTACGCCTACGACCGGGAGTTGATCGCGCGGCTGCCGCGGCTGCTGCCCGGCGTCGAAGTGGTCGACCTGGACGTCGACGCGATCACCGCGGCGCTCGACCCGGTCGACCCCGGCGACGAGCTGGCGCTGGCCCCGGTACTCGCGCTGGCGCGAACCGTGCTCGACCCGCTGTCGTGCGACGTCATCGCGCGCGCCTTCCATCCGGTCACGGTGCCCGCGCTCTATCTCGACGGCCGCGCCGCGCGCAACGAACGCGCCAGAGCACAGACGGCCGAGGACGCCGACGACCTGTGGACCGAGATCCTGGGCGCCCTGGCGGTCGCGACACCGCGCGCTCGGCTCGTGCTCAACCACCACAGCCCGATCGTGCGCAGGCTGTCGCGCATCGACGATCCCGGCTTCCGGAAGACGGCGGTGGAATCGCTCTACGGGCAGGCCCTGTTGATGACCCACCGTCCGCTGAGCGCGGCCGACACGGCGCTGCTCAATCGCGCCTTCGGCGAATTCCTCGGCTGGGCCACTCAACGCGCCGCCGACCGCGGTGAAGAGACGGAGTGAACATGGACGCCGCCGAGATCGGCGCGGCACTGGCGCAGGTCTACGCGCTGCCGCACGGCCGGACGCGCACCGAGCGACTGGAGACCCTGGCCGCGGCCGCGCGAACCGGATCGGATCGCGCGCTGGAAGGCAGGGTGCTGCTGGAGCTCGCGCAGTCGTACACCTACGCGGGCGAACGCGATCTGGTGCCCGTCGCCTACGGCAGGTTGCTGCGGATCTACGACGACCACCCCGCCGAACTGGGCTCGATGACGTACTCGGTGCACTGGTACCTGAAATGGGTGACCTGGGGGATGGTCGGCAACCCCGCGCTGCCGCTGTCCACTATCGATCGCTGGTTCGACGAGCTGGACAGCCGCTACCGGCAGCGCGGCTACAGTCCGCGCCCGGTGCTGGCCCTGCGCTCCGAACTCGCCCGCGAGATCGGTGACACCGCGGCCGCCGCCGCGTGGCTGGAACAGGCGATGGCCGCCCCGCGCGACAGCATGTCCGACTGCGATGCCTGCGAGCGCGGCGAATGGGGCCTGACGAGCGTGTCTCTCGGTGACGACGAGGGCGGACTCGCGCACTGGAAGCCCGTTCTCGACGGCGAACGGACCTGCGCCGAGGAGCCGCACCGCGTTCTGGCGCATGCGCTGCTTCCGCTGGTGCGCACCGGCCGCGTCGCGGCGGCACGCGGCGCGCACCTGACCGGGTACCCGCTGGTCCGGCACACCGAGGACCTGCGTCCGTCGGTGGCCTCGCACATGGAATTCTGCGCGCTGACCGGCAACGAGGCACGCGGGCTGGAAATTCTCACCGAGCACGCGAACTGGCTGGCCGATTCCGGCGCCGACGCGGGCGCGCGCCTGGCCTTCGCCACCGGCGTCTGCGTGCTGCTGCGCAGGCTGGTGGCGCTGCGGCTGGGTGATCTTCCGCTGGCGGAGGGGACGGTGGAATCGGTGCGCGCCCGGCTGGAAGTCGAGATCGGCGCGCTGTGTGCCCGCTACGACGCCCGCAACGGCAACAGCGCGGTCAGCCTGCGCACGGCCGCCCGGCTCGCCGCCGAGCCGTTCCTGGACCGGTTGCCGCTCGGTTTGCGCAGCACACTGCCGCGCGCCGCGAGCGCACCGGACAGCGTCCGGGTGGCCGACGACTTCTCCGGCGACCGGGCCACGGAGGTCCGCAGGCTGGCCGAACTCGGCGCCGCCCGGCTCGCCGATACGCCCGAGGAGGCGGAAGCGCACCTGCGGGAAGCGCTGGCGCTCGGTACGCCGGTGCTGGCCGGGGAGGAGGCCGCCCGGCTGGGCGCGCAGCTGGTCATCGCCATCGCGAGCCAGCCGGACCGCGAACTCGATCTGGCCGACGCCGCGGTGCGTGCCGCGGCACGCTGGGAAGGGCTGTCCGAACCGGATGTACTGCACCACACCGTGGTCGCCGCACGCGCGTTCCATCGCGCGGAGCGCCACGGCGAGGCCGTCGCCCTGTTCGAACAGGCGCTGCTCAGCGGCACGATTCCGTATCCGTCCGGCGAACTGGCGGTGGTCCGCGCGCAGTTCGGCCGATCGCTGAACGCACTGGACCGCCACCGCGAGGCCGCGCGGCAGTTCCTGGAGGCGGCCCGACTCGTCGAACGCGACCCGGAGCGGACCGAGCTGCACGCCGAGCTGGCGTGGTCGGCCGCCACCGCGCTCGAGTACTGCGGGCAGGACGACGAGGCGGTGGCCGCCTACCAGCGGGCCGCGCGGCTGTGGGCCGGGCTGGGCGCGGTGGCGGAGCGGGCGCGTTGCCTGCGGGCGGCGGCTTGGCTGCGCGTGTGCGGCGAAGCCGATCCCGAATCCGGGCTCACCTCGATGCGGGCGCTGATCGCCGAGCTGGCCACGCTGGCGGACCGGTCGGCCGAGGCGGCGGATGAACTCGCGCGCACCCGCGAGCAGCTGGCCCGGATGCGCGAGATCGGCGGCGCCACCGCCTGAGGCGCCGCCGGGCCCGTGCGGCGGGGCAGACTGCGGGCGGCTGTCTCCAGTTCGGTGCCCGCTCCCGCTTACCGGCCCCGTGCGGGCCGCGAGCGACCCGTTAAGCTCGGCAGTCATGCACGAGACAGGTCGGCGCGGCCGCAAGCTCGGGGTGATGGGCGGCACGTTCGACCCCATCCACCACGGGCATCTGGTCGCCGCCAGCGAGGTCGCGCACCGGTTCGACCTGGACGAAGTGATCTTCGTCCCGACCGGGCAGCCCTGGCAGAAATCGCACAAGCAGGTCAGCCCGGCCGAGGACCGGTACCTGATGACCGTCATCGCGACCGCGTCCAACCCACGGTTCTCGGTGAGCCGTGCGGACATCGAGCGCGGCAAGGTCACCTATACCGTCGACACCCTGCGGGAGATGCGATCGGCCCATCCCGGCGCCGAGCTGTACTTCATCACCGGTGCGGACGCGCTGGCCAGCATCCTCACATGGCAGGATTGGGCAGAACTGTTCGAACTGGCGAAGTTCGTCGGGGTGAGCCGTCCGGGGTACGAGCTGAACATCGATCATCTCGAGGAGCATCTGCGGGATCTCCCGCCGGATGCGGTGACCATGGTCGAGGTCCCCGCGCTGGCCATCTCGTCGAGCGAATGCCGTCGCCGCGCCGCCGAGAATCGGCCGGTGTGGTACCTCGTCCCCGACGGCGTGGTGCAGTACATATCGAAGCGGCACCTGTATGTGCCCGGAGCAGCGGAAGGTAGCTGAGCGTGAGCGAGCGCAGCGAAGGTGCGGGCATGAGCGAGCGAACGATCCCCACGGCCGCGAGTGCCGTCCCGCCGAGCGCCTGGGGGGTGCAGGCATGACCGCGTCGACCGAGTCGGTGGAGATCGCGCAGGTCGCCGCGCTGGCCGCCGACGAGAAGCTGGCGTCCGACGTGGTGGTGCTCGATGTGTCGGAGCAGCTGGTGATCACCGACTGCTTCGTGATCGCGTCCGCGCCCAACGAGCGTCAGGTGAACGCCATCGTCGACAACGTCGAGGAGAAGCTCCGCGCGGCCGGGCACAAGCCGGTCCGGCGCGAGGGCACCCGCGAAGGCCGCTGGGCGCTGCTGGACTACGTCGACGTCGTCGTGCACATCCAGCACAACGACGAGCGCAACTTCTATGCGCTGGAACGCCTGTGGAAGGACTGCCCCGTGGTGCCGGTCGCCGGTCTCACCGGGGCCGCGCCGGATTCGCGCGCCGCGGCGACGGAGGACGAGGCGCGATCGTGAGCAGACATGCCGGCGTGCGCACCCTCATCCTGTTGCGCCACGGGCAGACCGAATGGAACGCCACCGACCGCATGCAAGGCCAGATCGACACCGATCTCACCGAACTCGGTCGCAGACAGGCCAAAGAGGCGGCACGCGAATTGGTTTCGCGCAACGCCATCGCGATCCACGCTTCGGATCTGCGCCGTGCCTTCGACACCGCGACGGCTCTGGCCGAACACACCGGGCTCACCGTCGTGCCCGACGTCAGGTTGCGGGAGACCAATCTCGGCGACTGGGAGGGATTGACCCACCTGGAGGTCGACGCCGACTATCCGGGCGCGCGCATGGCGTGGCGGCTGGACGCGCGCTACACCCCGCCCAACGGCGAGAGCAAACTCGAGGTCGGGGCGCGGTCGCTGCCGGTGGTGCAGGAGTTGCTGGTCGAGCGACAGGACTGGCCGGGCCGGACTATCATCCTGGTGGCGCACGGCGGACTGATCGCCGCCCTCACGGCTGCGCTGCTCGACCTGCCGCCGCAGAACTGGCCGATCCTCGGAGGACTGGCCAATACCAGCTGGGTGCAGCTCAGCAGTCACGGCCCGAGCATCGAACAGCCCGGTTGGCGTCTGGATGTGTGGAACGCAGCGGCGAAGGTAGCACCGGATGTCCTCTGAAGAGCCGATCAGATCGGTCCCGGACGAACTGTTCCGTAAGATCTCGGCGAAGGCCGAACGGCAGTTGCCCGACGCGTTGTTCGGCGGCCCGCCATCGGCTCCCCGCGAACCCGCGGCTACATCCGACGGAGCTTCCGGCGCGGCAGGCGATTCCGGCGGCGGGCCCGAGTCCGGAGAGGAATCCGACTCGGAGGACGACGGATCCGGTGACATCGTCACCAGCGCCGAGCCGCAGGCGCACGTCGGCGGCGACGCCTCGCCCGTCGGTACCGCGAATGACGCTTCCGAACGGATAGCCGAGTCGGCGGAAGCGTTCGGCCAACCGGTTGTCTCGGCGGGGGACGGGTCCACAGCAGCGTTCGGCGAGCCGGTTGCCCCGGCGGAGGACGGATCCGCGGCCGACGCGGTCGGGGAATGGGTTGCCGCGAGGGCGGATGGTTTCGCCGGAGCACTCGGCGAATCGGTCGCGGTGACGGACGGGTCCGCGGCCGACGCGATCTCCGCATCGCCCGCGCCGACAGACGCCGTGATCGACTCCGCGACGACCGGACCCGCTGTGACAGGGGAAGCCGAACTCGCTGCGGCCGAGTTCACCGCTGTCGCTCCGGAATCCGCGGGCGCCGACGAACCCGCCGAAACGCGCGAAGCCGGGCGCCCCGTGCTGCTGGTGATCGCCGACTCCCTGTCCTACTTCGGGCCCAAGGGCGGACTGCCTGCCGACCATCCGCGTATCTGGCCGAATCTCGTGGCCGCCGAACTGGATTGGGACGTCGAATTGGTCGCCCGGATCGGCTGGACCTGCCGCGACGCCTATTGGGCCCTGATCGGCGATCCTCGGGTGTGGGCGGCGGTGCCGCGCGCCGGTGCGGTGGTCTTCGCCGTCGGCGGCATGGACACGCTGCCCTCGCCGCTGCCCACCGCGCTGCGCGAACTGATCCGCTATGTGCGCCCGCCCGCGCTGCGCCGGGTCGTCCGCGCCACTTACAACTGGCTGCAGCCCAAGTTGTCGAAACTCGGCAGGCCCGTGGCGCTTCCG
Organism: Nocardia sp. NPDC004260; assembly: GCF_053603155.1. NCBI lineage: Bacteria > Bacillati > Actinomycetota > Actinomycetes > Mycobacteriales > Nocardiaceae > Nocardia > Nocardia sp. NPDC004260. The sequence continues at coordinate 92,358 of NZ_JBSGEZ010000012.1, forward strand.
CCGAAGGTGAGTGTCGACTATCTGGAACAGTGCCGCACGGCGCTGGCGCAGTTGCGCCCTGACCTGCCGGTCGTCGCGGTGCTGCCCTCGGTGCACAACTGCGCGGCCTACGGCCGCGTGCACTCCGGGCGGCCACGGGCGGTCGAGGCGCTGCGCTCGTGGTCGAACCGGACTTCGGTGCCGCTGGTCGACCTGGGGGAAGCGGTGCGCGACAACATCTTCTCCGGCGAGGCGAATCCGGACGGCATCCACTGGGGCTGGAACGGTCACACGGCGGTGGCCAACGCGATGGTCAAGACCCTGCAGGAGGTTCGGTAGTCCGTGGCAGTCGTGGTCGTCACCGATTCGTCCGCCAGCCTCCCTGCCGAACATCTCGACGAGCTGGATATCGCCGTCGTCCCGCTGCACGTCCTGGTCGGTGACCGGGCGATGCGGGAAGGCGTCGACCCGGTCGAGATCGACTATGCCTCCGACACCGTAACCACTTCGGCCGCCTCGCCCGGCGAGCTGCGGGAGGTGTACGAGCGGGCCTTGGAGCGCAGCGGCGGTGACGGCGTTGTCGCGGTGCACCTTTCCCGGCGGCTGTCGGGCACATGGGAGGCCGGTCGGCAGGCCGTGCGCGACATGGACGCCGCCGACCGCGTCCGGCTGGTCGACTCGCTCGGAGCCGGGTTGGCCACCGGTCTGCCCGTGCTGGCCGCCGCCCGGCGCGCCGAGTCGGGGGCGCCGCTGGACGTGGTGTACGACGCGGCGGTGGCGGCCGCCGCGCGCGCCCGCACGTTCATCCTGGTCAATCGCACCGAGCAATTGCGGCGCGGCGGCAGGCTGTCGGCGGCGGCGACGTTCTTCGGCAGCGAGCTGGTCACCAAGCCGCTGCTGCAGATCGTCGAGGGACGGCTGGAGCTGCGGGAGAAGGTCAGGACGCGCTCCAAGGCGTACGCGAAACTCATCGCCGCGGCAGTCGACGCGGCGGGCGAGGACGGCGCCGCGGTGGCCGTGCAGCATCTGGGCGCCGAGGACGCCGCACAGACCATCGCGGGCCAGTTGCGGGAACTCGTTCCCGGCCTCGAAGAACTCATCGTCGCCGAGTTCGGGCCCGCGCTGGCGGTGCATCTCGGGTTGGGGGCGCTCGGCGTGCTCGTCCTCCCCGGCGGGTGTCGCTGAGCGTGTGCGGGTCTTCGGGCGGACAACGATCTCGGTGATCCGAATGCGAGCGCGTCCCCCAGCGTACGGCTAGCGTCGGAGCATGAGTTCCGCGAAGCCGCCGGTCCGTCCTCCGCTCACCGTGACCGCCGTGGACTGGGACCATCCGGACGCGGTGATGTTGCGCGCGGAGATGGCGGCCGAGGTCGGGCCGCGCTACGCGCATTTGGCCAGGCGACTGCCCACGAACCCGAACGCGGTGGATTCCGCCACTGTGCACAGCACTTTCGTGGCGTACTCCGATGGTCCGGTCGGTCACGCCGCGCTGCGGTGGAACGGGGAGGAACTCGAGGTCAAGCGGATGTTCGTCCGTCCCGCGCATCGCGGCTCGGGCGCGGCGGCGCTACTGCTCACCGCCGCCGAGGATGCCGCCCGCGCGGCCGGACGCCCCCGGCTGATCCTGCAAACCGGTCACCTGCAACCGGAGGCCGTCCGCTTCTACGAACGCAGCGGTTACCACCGAATTCCGATCTTCTCGCCGTACGAAGTGCTGCCCCTGTCTAACTGCTTCGCCAAGGATCTGGGCTGAGGCGGCACAGAGCCACGAGCGCGTTCCGGCATAGCCGCCACTGTTCCACGGCGAGTTGTGCACAGAGCCGCGGTTGTCAACAGGTTCGTCGAATCCGCTGGTCGGACAGGTCTTTCCGGCGCCTGCCCGCATTACCGTCGCGGCCATGTCACGACAGGACGAACGCGAGCGGGTACGGCGGCGATTGGGTGAGCTGACCGCCCGGGTCGGCGCGAGCATGACGGCCGGCGTCGGCACCGGGGAGGCCGGGCCCGACGCGGAGCACGGACCGTCCGGATGGGAGACGGCGCGGTCTGCGCGTAGCGTGCCCGTGGGGGAAACGGGGCAGCCGGATCGTCCGAGCCGCACCGCCAGGGCCGCGGCGGCCGCCCCATACCGGGGTCGATCGAGCACGGTCGTACGCCCATCGACTTCGGACGAAGATGCCTCGCGCCCAGTGGGTCTCGGGTGGCAGACGGGCCGGACGCCGCCTGTCGTCCGCCTCGGTCCCACAGCTGGGGAGACGCAACCCGCACCCGATGTCGGGAAGGTGGTGGATGCCCGCCCCGCCGAATTCGAGGATGACGAAAGCGACCGCCGGTCGGCACCCGTGAGAAACCACTCCGATGGTGTCGCGCAAGCCGGTGGGCCCCGGCCCGCGAGCCGCCCTGTTGCCGCGGGGAAATGGGATCTCGTGCGGCTGCCCGGCCACCCCGCGCCCGACCGGGAGTCCGAAGACGATGTCGGCCGAGTTCGGTCGCCCGGCTGGCTGGAGGATCCGGCGCCCGGCGCGAATCGGCTGCACCGCCTCGTGCCCGAACGGTTCCGGGGTCTGCGGCTCGATCCGGGGCGTCACGGGGTCCGTACGCTCGCGCTCGTCGGCCTTGCCGCGATGGTCTTCGCCGGGGTGGTCGTGTTCCGCGAGCGCCCGATCGCTCACACGGTGCCGCCGTTGCCGATCGGACAGAGCGTCGCCTTGGCGACAACCAGTGCTCCCACCACGAGCGCGGCCGGAGCGCCACCGCGGGCAGTCGAACCCGGCCCGCCGACGACGGAATTGGTCGTCAGCGTGGTCGGCCTGGTCCACCGCAGCGGTTTGGTTCGTCTCCCCGAAGGTTCGCGTGTCGCCGACGCGCTCGCCGCGGCGGGCGGCCCGAGTGAAGGCGCGGACACCACCGGCCTGAATCTGGCGCAGCGGCTGTCGGATGGCGATCAAGTGCAGGTCGGTCCGGCCGCGCCGAGCTCGGGCCCGGCGCAGCAGGGCAGTGGCACGATCGGCGCAGGCGGACGCCCATCCACCGGGTCCGCCGCCGCGCCGAGCCGTCCGTCGAGCCCGGCGGGCCGGATCGACCTCAACACGGCCTCCGAAGCCGAACTCGATGCTCTCCCCGGTGTCGGGCCGGTCACTGCACGCGCGATCGTCAGCTGGCGTACCACCAACGGTCGCTTCAGCACGGTCGAGCAGCTCGGTGAGGTCGACGGCATCGGCCCCGCCCGCTTGGCGCGGCTGCGTGATCTGGTGCGGGTATGAGCGCCGCCGGGTTGCTCGAACTGGTTCGCCGGAAGCTGGGTGCCGATACGGAATCGTCCATGGCCCGCACGCGCGCCGGAGCCGTTCGAGGTTCGGGGGAGGGTGTCGCGTCGGAGGAGCCCGGCGTCGTTCAGGCACTCGACGCTCGCCTGCTGCCCGCCGCTTTGTGCTGCTGGGTTGCGACCATCGTGGCGGTGGCGGCAGGGTGGCGGGCCGGGCTCGCGCTGTCGATCGCGTTGACTGTCTCGGCCATCGGGTTGTGGGTGTTGCTGTTGTGGGTGACCGCGCACCGCGGCGAACGCCGACGAGCGGTGGCAGTGGTTGCCCTCGCCGCTGTGGTGCTCGGCGCGGGATTCGCGGCCGCGGCGGCATGGCGGGAACATCGCGTGGCGACCCATCCGCTGCGGGCTTCGGCCGGGCAGTCGGTACGTGTGGTGGTCATTCCGACAGACGATCCGAAACCGCTGCGCGCCACAGTCTCCGGCGCGGATCGTCAATGGGTGGTCCGGGCGGATCTGCGCGAGTACCGACGCGGCGGGGTGACGGTACGCGCCGGTGGTGCGGTGGTCGTCCTGGCTTCCGGTCCGGAGTGGGGTGACTTGTCGCCGGGCGGGCCGGTCGAATTCCGGGCCAGGGTGGAAATGCCGCGCCGATCCGACCTCACCGTCGTCACGCTGCACGCGCAGGGCGCGCCCACTGCCGCCGGACCCCGGCCGTGGTGGCAGCGCGCCGCCGATACGGTGCGCGCCGACTTCGCGGCCTCGGCGACGCGGGCCCTGCCTGCCGACGCCGCAGGGCTGCTGCCGGCGCTGGTCGTCGGCGATACCTCGGCGTTGCCCGAACAGGTGCGCGAAGATTTCAAGAGCGCTGGGCTGCAACACCTGACAGTGGTCAGCGGCGCGAATTTCACCATCTTGCTCTCGGTGGTGTTGCTCGTCGTGCGCCTGCTGACGCTCGGCCCGCGCGGTGCTACGGCTGTCGCCGCCGTGGCGCTGCTGATGTTCATCGTCGTCGCTCGGCCGGACCCGAGCGTGCTGCGCGCCGGTGCGATGGGCGCGATCACCCTGCTCGCCGTGCTCACCGGGCGTCGTAAACAGGCGCTGCCCGCGTTGTGCGCCGCGATCATCGCGTTGCTAGCCCTCTGGCCAGGGCTCGCCGTCGACGCGGGGTTCGCGTTGTCGGTCGTCGCGACGGGTGGCCTGATCCTGTTGGCGCCGAGCTGGGCCGACTGGTTGCGCGCCAGGGGATGGTGGCGGGTGCCCGCCGAGACAGTGGCCGTGTCCGCCGGGGCGTTCGTGGTCACGACGCCGATCATGATCGCGCTCACCGGACAGCTCAGCCTCGTCGCCGTCCTCGCGAACGTGCTGGTCGCCCCGGTCGTCGCGCCGATCACCGTCGCGGGGGCAGCCGGTGCCGCGCTGTCGAGCCTGTGGTCGCCTCTGGCCGACTTGGCGCTGCGCTGCGCGACACCGCCGCTGTGGTGGCTGTTGTGGGTGGCCCGCCACGCGGCCGCGCTGCCCGGCGCGTCCGTCGCGGTCCCGGGTGGCCTGGCGGGAGGCCTGATCGCGAGTGCCGTCGTGGTGGGCCTGATCGCGGCATTGCGTGTTCGCCCTGTGCGGCGGATCGCCGCCGCGGTCGTGGTCGGCGTCGCGGTGGTCCTGGTCCCGGTGCGGCTCTGGCACCCTGGCTGGCCGCCGACCGGCTGGGTCCTCGCGGCGTGTGACGTCGGCCAAGGTGATGGCCTCGCGTTGTCGGTCGGTCCCGGCGCCGCCGTGGTCATCGATGTCGGGCCGGATCCGCGCCCGATCCGGACCTGCCTGGATCGTTTGCGCGTCTCGCGCATCCCGCTGCTGATCCTCACCCATCCGCACGCGGATCACATCGACGGGCTCGCCGGCGCGCTGCACGGCCGCACGGTCGACGCGATCGCCGTCGGCGTCCACGAGCTCGACGTGCTCGCGCCACCCGCACACGATCGGTCGACGCCCGAAGCGGGGCCCGGGTGCGCTTCCGTGCCCGCCACCGCACCGGCCGCCGAGGTGCACCGGCTCAGCGGGTTCGCGAAAGGTCATGCCCGGAAGAACCGAATCGTTTCGTTCGGCCGACGAGGAGCGCGAAGCCGGTTGCCGGGCAGCCACGATCGCGCCGCTCCCGTGCTGGGACACGCGCAAATCGATTGTCGGCCGGTCGGATACGGGATGCGGAGCCAGGCGCGTCCGTCGGGTGACGCGCATGCGCCTGCCTCCGGTCTCACGCAGGTCGCGGCCATCGCCAGGAGCGCGGGAGTGCCGCTGCTGGAATTGTCGGCCGGACATGTTCTGAGTTTCGGGTCGATCGAACTGGAGGTGCTCGCGCCGGCCAGGAACGGTGCGCGACCGGTCCGGGGCGCGGAAACCGACGGCGCCAACGACCGTTCGGTGGTCTTCACCGCTCGCACGCCCGCGGGCAGGATCCTGCTCACCGGGGACATCGAGGCCACCGCGCAGCGGGCTCTGATGCACGCCGGGATTCCCATCCAGGCGGAGATCCTCAAACTTCCGCACCACGGATCACGCACCACCACAAAGGAATTCCTCGACGCGGTGCGTCCGCGTCTGGTGCTGGTGAGCGTCGGCGCGGACAACACCTTCGGGCATCCCGCCCCCGCGGTCCTCGCGGACTTGTCGGCCCTCGGCGCGACGGTGGTACGCACGGATCAGGAAGGCGACATCGTGGTCTCGGCCGGAGGCGGCCACTTGCGTATGACGAGTTCGCGATGACTGGGATCACGCGTGGCGCGACTACCCCTGGCCAGGGTGAGGTGTCGGTCATGGACCGTAGGATCGGGCTGTGGACGAGCGCGGCGAATGGAGCAAGGCGGCAGAGCCATCGAGCACGACGCCCTCCGGCGACGAGGAGGCGCCGTCGTGAGCGAGCGGCCTGCGCCCGTGCATTTGGTGCTCGGGGAAGAGGAACTGCTGATCGAGCGGGCTCTGGGCGCGCTCACCGCGCAGGTGAGGGCGTTGGCTCCGGACCCCGCCGCGGTGCCGGTCGATCGTCTGCGCGCGGGGGACGCGAGTACCGCGGAGCTGGCCGAACTGCTCAGCCCCTCGTTGTTCGCCGAGGACCGGGTGATCATCCTCGAGGCGGCGGCCGAGGCGGGTAAGGACGCGGTCGCGGTGATCACCGAGGCATCGCAGAGCCCGCCCGAGGGTGTGTTGCTGGTCGTTGTGCACTCCGGTGGCGGACGCGCCAAAGCGCTCGCGCCCGCGCTGCAGAAAGCCGGTGCAGTCACCCACGACTGCGCCAAATTGACCAAGGCCGCCGAGCGCGTCGAGTTCGTGCGCGGTGAGTTCCGCAACGCCGGAGTGCGGGTGTCCGGCGAGGTCGTCCAAGTGGTGCTGGAAGCGGTGGGCTCGGACCTGCGTGAGCTGGCCGCGGCGTGCGGGCAGCTGGCCGCGGACACCGGAGGGAAGATCGATGTCGCGGCCGTGCGCCGCTACTACTCGGGCAAGGCCGAGGTCTCCGGGTTCGACGTGGCCGAGCTCGCGGTGGCTGGGGATCGACCCGGTGCGATGGAGGCACTGCGCTGGGCGAACGACCGCGGCGTTCCGCATGTCCTGCTCGCCGACGCGCTCGCCGACTCGGTGCACACCATCGCGCGCGTCGGTTCGGCCGGGCGCGGCGACCCGTTCAAGCTGGCCCAGCAGCTCGGCATGCCGCCGTGGAAGGTGAAGAAAGCGCAAGCCCAGGCCCGCAACTGGACCCCCGCGACCATCGGCTCCGCCCTCCAGGTGGTCGCGACCCTCAACGCCGACGTGAAAGGCGGCGCCGCCGACGCGGGCTACGCGCTGGAACACGCCCTTACCCGAATCCTCGATCTGCACGGCGCGAGCTGATCCGGGCCCGGTCGACCCGCTCCAACCCGTTCGCTGGGGCACACGCTTCTGCCTGCCGGGTCGGTCCCGAGTGCTGAGATCCTTCGATGGTCAGAGGGGTTCAGCCTCGGCCCTGGTTCCCGGTGGGTCAACGTCATGCGGGGCTGGTGCCCACCCAACTCGGCAGGTACCCCGTGCGCGGCGGACGCCAGCTCGCCGGAGACCGGCCGCGCCGCCGATCACGTGCGATCCGATGCGGCGGTGCGGGTCTCGCTTCGCACCGCCGCAATCGAATCTATGCTCAGACGCGCCCTTCGATCTTCAGGTCACCGAAGGTGACGCTCTGGGTCATCGAGCGGTTGAGGAATTCGTGCGGGAACCCGAGATCCACCGCACTGGCCTGTTCCAGCCTGGCGAGCTGGGTGGCGTCGAACTCCACGTCGAGGGCGCCGAGGTTGTCCTCCAGTTGCGCCGCCGTGCGCGCGCCGATGATCGGCGAGGTGACTCCGGGCTCGCGCAGCGTCCAGGCCAGCGCGACCTGCGAGGGCGTCTTGCCGATCTCCTCGGCGACCTGCTTCACGACGTCGGCGATGGCGAGGCCGCGTTCGGTGAGCGAGCCGTTGGCGGCGGCCACGTTCTTGCGGCTGCCTTCGGGCGAACCATCCGCCTGGTGGTCGAGGTCGGCGCGGCTGTACTTGCCGGTGAGCACACCGCTGGCCAGCGGTGACCACGGAATCACACCGAGGCCCAGTTCGCGCCCCATCGGGATGAGGTCGCGCTCGACGGTCCGCTCGATCAGGCTGTATTCGATCTGCAGCGCGATCAGCGGCGACCAGCCGCGCAGGTCCGCGATGGTCTGCATCCGTGCGATCTGCCAGGCAGGCGCGTCGGAGATGCCGACGTAGAGTACTTTGCCCGAGCGCACCAGATCGTCCATACCGCGCAGGATCTCCTCGACAGGGGTCAGGAAATCCCAGGCGTGCAGGTAGAGCAAGTCGATGTAGTCGGTGTTCAGCCTGCGCAGGCTGGCCTCCACCGAGCCGACCATGCTCTTGCGGTGGTTGCCACCCGAATTCGGGTCACCCGGACGGCGCAGCATGGTGTATTTGGTGGCCAGCACCAAGCTTTCGCGGTTGTCCGCGGTGAATTCGCCGAGCAGTTGCTCGGAGGTGCCGTTGGTGTACTGGTTGGCCGTATCGATGAAGTTGCCGCCGCGCTCGACATAGGTGTCGAAGATCTTGCGGGCCTCGTCCCGGTCCGCGCCCCAGCCCCAATCGGCGCCGAAGGTCATGGTTCCCAGGGACAGGGGTGACACCCGAAGGCCCGAGCGGCCGAGCAGCCGGTAGGTGTCGAGGGTGCGAGCTCCGGACATGTCCAGCTCCTTGTGTTTTCGCGATGTCTCGTTGCCGGAAGCCAGTCTTCAGCGCCGCGCGAGGACCAGTAAGGGAAGCTTCATCCTGGGAAAGCCAGTCCTAGGCAGCCGTAGGATCGACGGTGATGAGCACCGTGCACCCCACACAGCGCCGCGACCTCACCTCCGGTGGCGGCAGCCCGCGTAACCACGCCGGACCCGGGAGCGGCGCGGAGTCGGCCCAGCGCCGCGATCCGAGGCCTGGCGGCGGCAGCCCGCGCAACCACGGCGGACCCGGGAGCGGTGCTGATTCGACCCAGCGTCGCGACCTCGGGTCCAGCGGTGGGAGTCCGCGCACGCACGCGGGGTCCGGCAGCGGCGCGGATCGAGTGCAGGAGATGGCCGCCTTCTTGCGGGCTCGCCGGGAGCGGCTGACGCCGGCGGATCTCGGCTTGCCGCAGCGCAAGCAGGCGCGCCGGACGCCGGGGCTGCGCCGGGAAGAGGTGGCCGAACTGGCCGGCGTGAGCACCGACTACATCGTGCGGCTGGAGCAGGGGCGGGGCCTGCGGCCGTCGGTGGACGTGCTGAACGCGCTGGCGCGGGCCTTGTGCTTGAACGACGACGAGCGCGCCTACCTGTTCGATCTGGCGCGACAGCGGCAGCCGGACAGCGGCAAGCCGAGCACGGTGCCCGCGCCCGCACTGGCCATGCTGGTGCGCGATCTGTCCCCGCTGCCCGCGATGCTGGTCAACCACCGCTACGACATCCTGGCCTGGAATCGGGAGATGGCGGCGTTGATCACGGACTTCGGCGCGCTGCCGGAGCGGCAGCGCAACTCCATGTGGTTGTGCCTGCTCGACCCGGGCATGCGAGATTTCTATGTCGAGCGGGAACGCATCATCCGGGAGGGCATCGCGGATCTGCGCGCGGCATGGGCCGCGCATCCGGAGGACCGGGCGCTGGCCGACCTGATCGCCGAGTTCACCGCCTACAGCGCGGAGTTCGAGCAGGCATGGGCCCGCCACGACGTCCGCGTGCAGGGACGGGGGAACAAGCCGCTGCGGCATCCGGTGGTGGGTCCGCTGGTCGTCAGCTACGAGGTGCTCATGCCCGTGCAGGATCCCGACCAGCGGATCGTCATCTACCGCGCCGCCGACGCGGACTCCCAGACGGCGCTGGACCGGCTCACCGCCGACCTGGATACCCGGTGACGGGGGCTATTCCGTGGAGGTCAGAACCAGCTCGCCGTCGTCGTCCGCGTCTTCGTAGCGGCCTTCCCACTCCTCGTAGGCGGGCACGTCCTCGTCCCGCGTGACGATCCACTCCAACGAGTAACCGCCGTCGTCGTCGGGAACCAGCACATTCTCGATCTTCAGTCCGAATCCGAGCACCTCGGCCGCGCGGATCACGTCCGGCAGATCCTCGGCGCGAACGACCGTCTGATTGGCATACACGGTTACCATGCGCGGAATGGTAGCTGGAACCTCCGACACAGCGCGGGCCGAATCTCGAAACAGCAGCTGAAACGGCGTGGGAACCAGGTTGCTGTCCGGGCAGTTGCTGTCCGGGCACGACAAAAGCCGCCGTGGTCATCGAGGCCACGACGGCTGCGTCACACCACGAGTGCGGTACCGGCACGCGGTACCGGGTGAATCAGAGCTTGTTGTAAGCCAGCGACAGGGCCGACTTCTTGTTGGCGGCCTGGTTGGCGTGGATGACGCCCTTCGAGGCGGCCTTGTCCAGCTTCCGGCTGGCGAACTGCAGGCGCGCGGCGGCGGCTTCCTTGTCACCGGCGGCAGCGGCCTCGCGGAAGCTGCGGATGGCGGTGCGCAGCGCGGACTTGACCGACTGGTTGCGCTTGCGCGCTTCCTCGTTGGTGCGGATCCGCTTCAACTGGGACTTGATGTTGGCCACGCCGGTTCCTCGTGTTCCTGTCTGGTAGGTCTGTCCTGGGAAAGTTCGTCGAGCGCGCGACATACCCGAATGGAACGGGTAACGCAGCGCCGAAGGTCGAGGTTACCAGTCACCGTTCGGCACGCGAAATCCGACACCGGACCCGGCCCGGTCGATGCCGGACACGGCACCGCGCTGGACTTCCTTGGCGACCGGCGAGTTCCACCCGCGATCCGGCTGCGGGGATCGGCCCGACGGTCTCCGGGCGAGAGTACGCCCGCGTCGAGGCGTGGACCGGCGGTGGTCGGGCTCACGGTCCGGTCGGCACACCGCAGGCACCGAGCAGCACGTGTCCGTCGGGTGGGCCGACGCTACGCGATATGCCGCCGCTGAAGGGCCTCTTCTCGGGCGGCGGCTCGACCGGCGCCGAAGTCGTTGTAGAGATCACACGACTCGCGTAGCGTCCTCCTAGCAACCGTTGCTTTCGAGCGGCTGGCGTTGCCGAAGCGGTACCACGACTCGTCCGAGTACATGTCTGGAACGCGGAAGGTGGACAGATGTCTCCAACGGCCCAGGAAGTAGTCGAAGAGGCTGTCGAGAACAAACCGGTTCCCGAGAGCAAGAAATGGGGCGCGGAGGCGCTCGGCACCTTCGTCCTGGTGATCGGCGGTGTCGGCACCGCGGTGCTGGCGGGGGAGAAGGTCGGTCCGCTGGGTATCGCGCTCGCCTTCGGCCTGTCGCTGATGTTTCTCGTCTATTCGATCGGGCCGATTTCGGGCTGCCACGTGAACCCGGCGGTGACCGTGGGGCACCTGCTGCTCGGCCGGATCAGCGGCGTGTCCGCGGCGGGGTATGTGATCTCGCAGCTGATCGGCGGGCTCCTCGCCGGTCTCGTGTTGTTCGCGCTGGCCAAGAACCTGCCGTCGTACGACCGGTCGGTCGACGGCCTCGCCGCGAACGGGTGGGGCAAGCACAGTCCCTCGGCGATTCGGGGGCCGCTGGGCGAGGTGGTGGTGCAGAACGGGTTCGGCATCGCCGCCACGATCATCGTCGAGGTGATGCTCACGGCGCTGCTGGTCTTCGTCGTGCTGTCCTCCACCGATCAGCTCTCCGACGTGCCGCTGGCCGGTCTGTCCATCGGCGCCACGCTGGCGGTGATCAACCTGGTGGCGATTCCGGTGGACTACGCCTCGGTGAACCCGGCACGCAGCCTCGCCGTGGCGCCCTACCAGGACGGCGCGATGGGGCAGGTCTGGGCGTTCATCGTGTTCCCGCTGATCGGCGGCGCACTCGGCGCGCTGCTCTACGGCCTGCTGTTCGGCCGTTCCCGCGAAATGATCTCCTGACGAAGGCGATCGGCCCCGGTCACTCGGCCGGCACCTGTCACTGTGGCCGGGCGGTCAGCTCGCGGTGCGCTCCTGCGGTGCGGCGCATGCCAAGGTGACCAGCGCCGGGATCGGGAAGAGCAGCAGGAAGAGGTTGGGCACCCACCACAGCGGACTGAAATCGCCGCGCAGTGTCCAGAACGCGATGGCTTGCAGCCCCGCCACGCTGGTCAGGGTCAGCGAGACGGTCATCAGGGTGCGCCAACCGGGTGCGCGGCACAGGCTCGCCAAGCCGGTGGCGCTCGCGGCAAGGTCGAGTACGACGAACGAGTAGTTCCAGTCGCTGAGGATCGGGTCGGTGTAATCCTTGTACGCCCATTCGGGCGGAATGACCTGGGCGAACGCGATCGCCCAGTAGAGCAGGAAACCGACGTCGGTGATCAGCATGGCGATCTTGGTCGGCCCGAGCACGCGTGACATGGCCCGCCTCAGTGCCAGGCGTATTCGGCGCAGAGCCGGTGGGCGACCAGATCGAAGGTCTTGCGGGGCAGGATCGCGCCCTCGCGGCGGATGCCCGCCTCCGGCACGTCGAGCACCCGATCGAGCCGCACCCAGCTGGGGCGGTTGTCGTGGTCCCAGGACCCGCTGCCGATGCCGATCCAGTCGCGGTCGTAGGCGCGTTCCGGGTTCGACGACAGCATCAGCCCCAGCAGCATGCGACGGTCCCGGCCCACCACCAGCACCGGCCGGTCCTTGCCGTTGCTCGGATCCTCTTCGAACGGCACCCAGGTCCAGACGATCTCCCCGGGATCGGCACGGCCGTCCAGTTGCGGCGAGTAGACGATCTGCCGCGCCCGCTCGGCGGTCGGGACCGGCGTCGACGCGGCGGGCCGCACCGTGACGCCCGCGCCTGTGCGCCGCTGGGCCAGCGACCCCACCAGCCGGTCGACCAGCCGGGGACCCTGCTGCTTGACGATCTTGGGCCCCTGTTGCTTAGCGATGAGACCGATCTGCTTGCCGAGGGTGTTCCAACTTCGGGCCATCCCAGGAGAATAACGGCGCACCCGCCGCTTCTCACCCGCGTGGCAACCGTTGTGTCGCGGGGGCCATTCGTCTCCGAGGAGGCTATGGAGTCGGCGTACGCCTCAACCACACTCTCGACCCGCCAGGGTGTGAGTCTTACGAGCACCGTTCGCGGCCCGGCTCGTGTCCGAGTGGGCGAAGCGCATGCGACGTAGTCGCGAGTCTCGCCCGCTCGGGCGCGAGCCATGAGGGGGCCGCGAACACGCAGCGCCGAAGGCGCTGCAAAAACTGGCAGAGCACCATGGGACGATAGACGGCAGTTTGCCGATACCCATGAGGAGTGGAGTGCCCGCCAGCTTCGCCGACACGACGTTCACCGATCCCGCCCGGATCCGGAACTTCTGCATCATCGCGCATATCGACCACGGCAAGTCGACGCTGGCCGACCGGATGTTGCAACTGACCGGTGTGGTCGAAGAGCGGCAGATGCGTGCGCAGTATCTGGACCGGATGGATATCGAGCGCGAGCGCGGCATCACCATCAAGGCCCAGAACGTGCGGCTGCCCTGGACGCCCCGGACGGGGGAGCACGCGGGCACCGATTTCGTGCTGCACCTCATCGACACACCCGGCCACGTCGACTTCACCTACGAGGTGTCGCGCGCCCTGGAGGCGTGCGAGGGCGCGATCCTGCTGGTCGACGCCGCGCAGGGCATCGAGGCGCAGACGCTGGCCAACCTGTACCTGGCGCTGGAGAAGGATCTGACGATCATCCCGGTGCTGAACAAGATCGACCTGCCCGCCGCGGACCCGGAGCGCTACGCCGCCGAGTTGGCGCACATCGTCGGCTGCGATCCGTCGGACGTGCTGCGCGTCTCCGGCAAGACGGGCGAGGGCGTGGCCGATCTGCTCGATCAGGTGATCGCCCAAGTTCCGCCGCCGGTCGGCGAGGCGGACGCGCCCGCCCGCGCGATGATCTTCGACTCGGTCTACGACACCTACCGCGGCGTGGTCACCTACGTCCGTGTGGTGGACGGCAAACTGACCCCGCGCGAGAAGATCAAGATGATGTCCACCGGCGCCACCCACGAGCTGCTGGAGATCGGCATCGTCTCGCCCGAGCCGAAACCGACCCAGGGGCTCGGCGTCGGCGAGGTCGGCTACCTGATCACCGGCGTGAAGGACGTGCGCCAATCCAAGGTCGGCGACACGGTGACCGGCGCGCGCGGCGGCGCGACCGAACCGCTCACCGGCTATCGCGAGCCGCGCCCGATGGTGTACTCCGGCCTGTATCCGGTGGACGGCTCCGACTACCCCGACCTGCGCGACGCGTTGGAGAAATTGCAGCTCAACGACGCCGCCCTGACCTACACGCCAGAGACCTCGGTCGCGCTCGGGTTCGGCTTCCGCTGCGGCTTCCTTGGCCTGCTGCACATGGAGATCACGCGCGAACGCCTGCAGCGCGAGTTCGACCTCGACCTCATCTCGACGGCCCCGAACGTGGTGTACCGGGTGGAGATGGAGGACGGCGCCGAGCACGTCGTCACCAATCCCTCGTACTGGCCCGAAGGCAAGGTTCGCAATGTCTACGAGCCGGTGGTGAAGTGCACCATCATCGCGCCGAGCGAGTTCATCGGCTCGATCATGGAGCTGTGCCAGTCCCGCCGCGGCGAACTCGGCGGCATGGACTACCTGTCGGAGACCCGCGTCGAGCTGCGCTACACCATGCCGATGGCGGAGATCATCTTCGACTTCTTCGACTCGCTGAAGTCACGCACCCGCGGTTACGCGAGCCTCGACTACGAGGAGGCGGGCGAGCAGGAATCGCAGCTGGTGAAGGTGGACATCCTGTTGCAGGGCGAGGCGGTGGACGCGTTCAGCGCGATCGTGCACCGCGACGCCGCCCAGGCCTACGGCCACAAGATGACCACCAAGCTGCGCGAGCTGATCCCCCGCCAGCAGTTCGAGGTACCCATCCAGGCCGCGATCGGGTCGAAGATCATCGCCCGCGAGAACATCCGCGCCATCCGCAAGGACGTGCTGGCCAAGTGCTACGGCGGTGACATCAGCCGCAAGCGCAAGCTGCTGGAGAAGCAGAAGGAAGGCAAGAAGCGGATGAAGACGATCGGCCGCGTCGACGTCCCGCAGGAAGCCTTCGTGGCCGCGCTGTCCTCCGACGCCGCTTCGGACAAGCCGAAGGACAAGAAGTAGGCGGCTAGCCCGCCGCGCGCAGCCGTACGCGCAGGCGGGCGCCGCCCATCGGGCTCTCGTCGAGTTCGGCGGTGCCGGAATGCAATTCGGCTTGCTGACGGACCAAGGCCAGGCCGAGGCCCGAGCCGGGGGAACCGGGGCCCTTGACGAAGCGGTCGAAGGCGTCGCCGCGCAACGCCTCGGGGACGCCGCGACCGTCGTCGTCCACGCAGATCTCCACGATGTCCTCCGGGCCGGATCGTGCGCTGACGGTGACGGTTCCGGCCTCGCCGTGTTGCACGGCGTTGGCGACGGCATTCGTGACGATGAGCATGACGCCGCCCGGTAGACCGGTCACCGTGATCGGTGGGCATTCGGCGAGTTCGACCCGCACCCCGGGATGCCCGCGCCGCGCGTCGTGCACCGCGCGGTCGAGGGTGTCGCAGAGGTCGAACGGCTCGAAGACGTCCGGTTCGGTGAGTTCGCCGACCGCGAGGCGTTCCACAATCTAATCCCACAGTCTGAGATCGTGGTGTCGGCTGCGCTCGCGGTGCGCGATGCGCGGGACTGGAAAGTGAGGCATTGGCCACGGCGGAAACTTGTAACGGACGTGTCGGACGGTGTGCGGACGCGGATCGTCGCGATGCGGCCGAGTGGAAGTCGATATGGGCCGACAGTCGTCCGGTCGATACGTTCGCGTTCCGGCCACCTCGGCGTCCATGCCGCCGAACGGCTGATTCGTCGAATTCCTCGATGAAGAGCAAATCCTCGGCACTCCGTCGGCAACTCTCAGAGTTCCTTTAGTTCTTCCCGCCGCGCACTCGCCACGTTTCGATCAGGCCTGGTGACGGTGTCTATTCGAGACCGTGCGCGGTCGGGGAGCCGCCGGAAATGGGGCTTCCGATCCGGCAATTCGGATGGCAGGGTTGTGTTGCCCGCCACAGTCGCATTCTCTCCAGTCCTGGAGAATGTGACAGGGGAGTATTCCCGAAATACTGTTGGGTGATCTTCACTCTCGGTCGGACCGGCGTGGTGAGGATGCTGAACAACCGAGAGTGGAGCTTTTATGACGCGTGATCTGCCCTTCGACGGCGACACCGAAGAGGCCGACCGCGCGGGCGACACCGCCTACCGTGTGGCCACCGGCGTCGCGAGGGTCGCGCGGGCGGGCGCCTATGTCACCGGCGGCGCGCTGGTGGCCGCCAACGGCGGCGGCGTCCCCGCACAGCCCGGCGAATCCCGTCTCGACAGCTGGCACACCGGCTGGGCGCACAGCACCGATCCCGATCCCGACCAGCCGAGCCCGGTGATCACCTTCCCGGACCCGGTCGTCGAGCCCGCGCCGTTCTCGCATGGCTCGAATGTCCCGGTGGCGCACGGAAACCCGACGCCAGGACCGGGGAATCCCGCGCCCGGGTTCACCCTGCCCGGCGCCGGCCCCGCCGGATCGCTGCCAACGCTCCCCGGCGAGTACAGCGGCACCGACGCGGGCATGCCGCTGCCGACGTTGCCCGGCGAGTCCGGCGCGCAGGGGATGCAGCTGCCGACGCTGTCCGGCGAGTCGGGCGGCCACGGGATGCAGCTGCCCGGACACTCCGGAGGCGGCGTACCCGGGCTCGGCGGGATCCCCGGCATGGACGGGGATGCCGGGAGCGGACTGTCCATCCCGGGGACCGACGGTCACGTGTCCAACGGTTTGTCGCTGCCCGGCGTCCGGTCCGACGCGGCGAACGATCTCGACGAGCCCGGCGGGCACGGGTTCGGCCTGCCCGGCCACGGACTCGGCCAAGCCGGGCACGGCTTCGGCCTGCCCGGCGCGAACGGCTTCACCGCGCCCGGCTCCACCGTCTTCGACCTGCCCGGCAACAGCGGCGCCGGTGCGGCGCATGCGGCGGGCGATCCGTTCGACGGCGTCGGTCAGGGCGGCGATCTCGGGATGTTCGTCGGCACCCAGTGGTCGGTCGACTTCGGGATCGGCCCGAACGGGATCTACTTCACCTCCGAGATGAAGGTCGACGCCGCGGTCGGGCACGTCGGCGATCAGCTCGACGAATTCACCGACTATCTGGCCGACGGCATCCATTTGCCGGACGGCACCGACAGCGCGGCCGCCCAGCCGAACGCGTTGAGCCAAGGCCCTTCCGGACTGCTCGGTGGGCTCACGTCATCGGGCGCGTCCGCCACGCAGTCGTCGGCGGCCTCCGGCGTCGCGCAGTCCGCGTCGGCGGCCGGTGCGCCGACGGCATCGAGCGTCGCGCAGCCGCTGGCGGCCTCGGCGTCGGTCGCACCCGTGAGCGCGGTCGCGCCGGTCGCCTCGGTGGCCCCTGCCGCCACGGCGCCCGCGCCCGCACCCGCGGCGGTCGCCGCCGCACCGGTCGTCGCGGCCACCCCGCTGCAGACCACGATCCAGCCCGACGCCGCGTCGACCCCGATCGCGAATGTGTTCGCCGCCCCGGACGGCCCATCCGTGCTGACCGCTCCCGCGGCGACCGTCCCCGCGCTGTTCGACGCGATACGACCGGCGCCCGTGGTGAAACCGGCCCCCGGGACCGATCCGCATCCGTCCCACCCGACCCAGTCGCCCGCGTCGACCGTCACCGCGCCGACGACGATCGTCAAGACCACGCCGACGCCGAGCGTTCCCGGCGACGTGACCGTCCCGTCCGCGCCGAAGACGCCGGATCACGACGTCACGAAGCTCCCGGGCGCCACGACAGTGCCGCACGGGGGCATCACCACCGCTCCGGACGTGCCGACCACCAAGGTCCCTGGCGCGACGGTCACCCAGACCCCGGCGCCCACGCATGCGCCGACCACCCCGGGTGACGACGCGACCTCGCCGGGTGGCGTCACGGGTCGCCCGAGCACCGGTGGCACCTACCCGACCAACGACGTGCCGACCCACGAACTGCCCACCCGCGACGTACCGACGGTGAGCAGGCCTTCGCAGCCGACGTACGAGGCGCCGGACCAGCCGACCTACAGCGCCCCCGCACAGGCGCCCACCGTCGAGCCGCACGCCCCGTCCGCGCCGACCTACACCGCCCCCGTACCCACCCAGGCGCCGATCAAGCCGCAGGTGATCGACCCGAAGCCGCACGGCATCTCGGCGCCGCTGGCGCTCGACCACCCGGCCGACACCGCCTACCCCGTCGCCGACTACACCTTCGACCACTCCGCACTGGCGCTGTCCTCGGGTGGCAGCCTCTCGGGTGCGTTGCTGCCGGAGTCGGGCATAGTGGAAACGCACCACTACGTGTCCGATGTGTCGGACATCTCCCTGATCTAGCAGGGCCGTAGCGGGTTCCGACGACTGCGGAGTGGGTCGCAGGGGGCGCCGGAACGAAAGTCACCGAGAAGTAAGGAGGAGGGTTGTCTGCCGCTGCCGGGCTGAAGGCTGCGACCGTGAAACATCCGGACGCGATGGCCCCGCTCATTCGGATACTCGACGAGCTGCGGGAGACGGCCCGATCCGCGGGACGCGACGACCTCGGCAGCCGACTGAGCATGGTTCGTGCCAGGGTGAGCGATCCCCGGGTACGGCTCGTGGTCGTCGGTCGTCCGAAGAACGGCATGAGCACGCTGGTCAACAGCCTGGTCGGTGCCTCGGTCAGCGCCACGAACAGCGATCTGAGCGTCCCGGTGATCGTCGAGTACGGGCCGGAGCCGACCGCGACGCTGGTGCGGCAGGCCGAGCACGGGCGTACCGAACGTCAGTCGGTCGACCCGCTCGATCCCGGTCCCGCGCTGGCCACCCAGGGCGTCGTCCGTGCCGAGTTCACCCAGCCCAGCCCGCTGCTCGCCGACGGTGTCGTGGTGATGGACGCGCCGGGCGCGCTGGGCGACAACCGCACCACCTGGTCGATGATCGCCGCGGCCGACGCCGTGCTCTACGTCGGCGACGCGGGCACCGAGCTGACCGTGGAGCAGATCGCCGAGTTGCAGCGCATCCAGCAGATCTGCCCGACCGTGATCTGCGTGCTGAACAAGATCGACGTGTTCCCGCACTGGTCGCGCACCCAGCAGCGCAACCGGGAACTGCTGGACTCGGCGGGACTCGGCTTCGCGGTGGCCCCGGTCTCCGCGGAACTGCACCGGCAGGCCGGGTTGACCGGTGACTACCAGCGCGACATCGAATCCGGCGTGCCGCAGCTGATCGATCATCTGCGCGACTACGTGGTCGCCCGTGCGGACGCGGTGGCGCTGGAAGCCGCGGTCGGGGACATCCGCCTGGTCTGCGATCACCTCGCGCTGACCCTGCGCACCGAAGCCGAGGCGCTGCGCGACCCGCGACGCCGCGCCGAGATCACCGACCAGCTCGCCCGCGCGCGCGACGAGGCCGATCAGCTGCGCCAGCGCACCGCGAACTGGCAGGTCACGCTGGTCGACGGCGCGACCGAGTTGATGGCCGACATCGAGCACGACCTGCGTCACCGGCTGCGCAGCCTGATCCGCGACGCCGAGGCCGAGATCGCCCAGACCGATCCGGCGCGCCGCTGGAAGGATTTCGCCGCCGATCTGGACGCGCGCATCTGCGAGGCGGTCGAGGAGAACTTCGCCGTGGCGCACTACCGCTCGATGGAGTTGTCCGAGCAGGTGGCCGCCAAGTTCCCGGCCGACAACCGGACCCCACCGCTGCCGGACCTGCGCTTGGCCAACCCCGGTGAGGTGCTCGAGGCGGTGCAGCCGCTGGAGCCCCTCGAGAGCGCGAAAGCCGGGGTCACCCAGCAATTCCTGACCGGTCTGCGCGGTTCCTACGGCGGCATCCTGATGGTCGGTCTGGCCACCAGCCTCCTGGGCATGTCGCTGGTGAACTGGTACTCGGCGGGTGCGGGCGTGCTGCTGGGCGTGAACGCGCTATGGGACGACCGCAAGAGCCGCAAGGTGCGCCGCCGGGCCGAGGCCAAGGTAGCGGTGGCCCGCCTGATGGACGACGTGATCTTCCAGGTCGGCAAGGAGTCGCGTAACCGCTTGCGCGCCGTACAGCGAGTGCTGCGCGACCACTTCACCGACATCGCGACCGAGGTTTCGCGCGCCGCGGACGACGCGCTGCGCTCGGCCGAGGAGAACTACGGGAAGTACGGCGACCGCAGGCCGGAGCGGATCGCCGACCTCGAGGCGCGGCTCGGCAAACTGCACGCGCTGCGCGAGGAGGCCGACGGACTGGTTCCCGCCTAGACCGTTTCCCGGCGTGGGTCAGACCGGATGGCCCTGCGGGGTGTGCGCGGGCTGGAAGCGGCCCGCGTGCCGGGAGCTCTCGGCGCGGATGACGTGGGTCACGGCGTTGATCAGCGCGAGGTGGGTGAACGCCTGAGGGAAGTTACCGAGGTGGCGGCCACTGCGCGGATCGATCTCCTCGGCGTACAACCGCAGGGGGCTGGCGAAGCCGAGCAGTCGTTCGCACAGGTGCCGCGCCCGCTCGGTCTCCCCGATCTCGACCAGCGCGGAGACCAGCCAGAACGAGCAGATGGTGAACGCTCCTTCCGTGCCGCTCAGGCCGTCGTCAGTCGTCTCGGTCCGGTACCGCAGTACCAAGCCGTTCTCGGTGAGCCGGTCGGCGATGGCAAGCACGGTCGCGCGCACGCGGTCGTCCTCGGGCGGCAGAAAGCGGGTGAGCACCACCAGCAGCAGCGAGGCGTCCAGCGTGTCGCCGCCGTAGACCTGGGTGAACACGCCTTCTGAGGTGACGCCGTTGGCCAGGACGTCGGCCTTGATCTCTTCCGCGATCGTGTACCACTCTTCGGCGTGCTCGTACTGACCGTGCAGTTCGGCGAGTTTCGCGCCGCGATCCAGCGCCACCCAGCACATCACCTTGGACGAGGTGAAGTGCTGCGGCTCGCCGCGCACCTCCCAAATGCCCCGGTCGGGCTCCTTCCAGTGCTCGATGGCGGCGTGCACCTGGCGGACCAGCAGCGGCCACAGCGTCTCCGGCACCTGCTGGCGTGACTTCACGTGCAGGTACACGGCGTCGAGCATGGTGCCCCAGATGTCGTGCTGGTCCTGCTTGTAGGCATTGTTGCCGATGCGAACCGGACGGGACTGGTCGTAGCCGCCCAAATGGTCGAGGATGACCTCGTCGAGCTGCCGCTCGCCCCCGATGCCGTAGAGCACCTGCAGCGGAACGGGCTCGCCGTCCTCGCCGGTCGTCGCGTCGTTGAGGAATGCGAAGAAATCGTTGGCCTCCCGGTCCAGGCCGAGCGTGTACAGACCCCACAGCGCGAAGCTGGCGTCCCGCACCCAGGTGTAGCGGTAATCCCAATTGCGTTCTCCGCCGGGAGTTTCCGGCAGTGATGTGGTGGCGGCGGCGATCAGGGCGCCGGTCGGCGCGTAGGTGAGGCCCTTGAGGGTGAGCGCACTGCGCTGCAAGTAGTTGCGCCACGGGTGATCGGGGAACTTGCCGAGCGTGATCCACTGGCGCCAGCATTCGCTGGTCTGCCACATCTTGTCGGCGGCCTCGTCGAAGGTGCGCGGCGCGGGCAGTTCCGACCAGGTGAGCGCGACGAAGACCTCGTCGCCCTCTTTCATCCTGGTGCGGGCGCGCGCCTCGCGCCCCTCGAGTCCGAGACGCAGATCGGTGGTGAGCACCAGGCTCGGCCCGGCGCTGGGCTCGTCGCAGCGCACCGCGGTCGCCTCCTCGTACACCTTGCCGGTGTACTCCCACCGGGCGCTCGCCCGGTGGTAGTCGAACGCGGGTTCGCAGCTCATCTCCAGCTCCACGGTGCCGTTCACGCATTTCACCGTGCGCAGCAGCAGATGCTCGGCATCCCAGTCCATCGGGGTGCGCCGGTGGGTCTTGCTGCGCTGATCGTTGTTGTGCCAGCGGCCGAGCACCAGTGCGTCGCGCACGATCAGCCAGCCGGTGCCGGTCTGCCAGGTGGTCTCCAGGATCATCCCGCCGGGCAGGTAGCGGCGGGCGGCGGGCACGTTGACCCCGTACGGCCCGACCCGGAAGTGCCCCGCGCTGCGGTCGAGGATCGCCCCGAAGATGCTCGGCGAATCCGGTCGCGGCACACACATCCATTCCACCGCGCCGTTGCTGGCGACCAGGCAACTCGTCTCGCAGTCGGACAGGAAGGCGTAGTCATCGATCGGCGGGTATGCGCCGCGGCGGTGGGTTTCGGCCAAGTTCGTCGGCAGGCCGTCGGGGTCGTTGAGGGTGAGGTCATCGGAGGACGCCATACCCCATCTTCGGGCCGATGTACGCCCGTCGTCCACCACTCGATTCCTCCGTCCGCCGATGTGGCCGACGGCCTCGTGGAACCGGCCGGCGTACCGACTAGGCTGAAGCCGTGCATCGCATCGCAGGTTGGTGGGACGGCTTCGAGCTGTGGGTGGCGGGACTGCCGTTCATCCCGCAGTTCCTCGTCGTGCTCGTGGGCATGGTCCCGATCAGCTTCGCCATCGCCTACGGACTCGATCGCGTGCTGCGTGCTGTGCTGCGCATCCTGGATCGCCGCTACGGCGCCCATCCCGCACCGCCGCGCCCCGCCCCGGCCGGTGCGGCTGCGGTGCTCGAACCCGGGCAGGCCGCCGCCGATCGCACTCCCGTGCAGAGCGGGGCGCGCTGATGCCTCGTTCGCGGGTTCAGCTCGCCCTCATCGCTCTGCTCGTGCTGATCGTCGTCGCCTGGTTGATCACCCGCTGACGGTCAGTTCCCGCCGCCGCGCCAGTCGCCGAACCGCTTGCCGAGCTTCGCGACGGTGTCGCCGACCTCGTGGGCGACCGTGCTCGCCGCCGCGCCGACATCCCGGCCCAGCGTGCGCACCGTACGGATGAGCGGATCGTCGGACTGGTCGAAGTTCGTGCGGTAGGTGCGGGCGGCGGCCTTCATCTCGTCGGTGATCCGGGTGGCGCGATCCTGGTCACGGCGCGGATAGTCGCCCGAGAGCACGCGGTCGTAGTCGCCACTCTGGATCCAGCGGCGCAGTTCGGCCGCGCGCAGCACGGAGAACGGGTGGCTCTGCAACTCCAGGTTGAGCAGCTTCAGCACGCCGTCGCGCAGATCGCCGGACCGTTCGTAGTCGTCGGCCTGGGCCAGGAACGCCCCGTGATTCATCTCCTTCATCAAGGCGCCCCCGGCCGTCTTCATGTGCACGCGTACCGAAGCGTCGACATCCTGGCCGCACAGCAGCCCGGCCCGGTCGCCGGACAGCTCGGACTTGCGGCTCCACTCCATCAGGGCCGCGACAATGCCGCGCAGAGCCCAGCCACCGACCGGCAACCAACCGACGCTCGCCGAGACCCGTAGCAGGTGCATGAGCATCGTGCGGTACACCGCGTGGCCGGACAGCGCGTGCCCGAGTTCGTGGCCCACCACGAAACGCAGCTCCTCGGTGTCCATCAGTTCGAGCAACCCGGTGGTCAGCACGATGAACGGGCGGTCCATGCCGATGGTGAAGGCATTCACCTGTGGGCTCTGCAACACGAACAGCTCCGGCGTTGTGGGGGCGTCCAGGATCCGCACGCAGTCCTCGCGCAGGTGGTGCAGGGTGCGGAACTGCCGCTCGTCCACCCGTACCGCAGTGGCCAGATACAACAGCCGGTGCTGGCGTTCCTGCAGCAACCCCGACAGTGTGCGCAGCACCACGTCGAACCCTGCCAGTGACCGCAGGGTAACCAGGGCGGTGCGGTCGGCCGGGTGCTCCCACGTGCGGGTGCTGATGCCGGGGAAGGTCGTGCGGACGCGATCCGGACTGGTGGTCATAGGATGAAACCCCCCTCTTCCTGGGCTCTTCGATTCGAACTCCGCCTTGTGCTCTGCTACAGTCTGCCCGTGTCTTCGAGCGCAGTCCCGCAGGTCCGCCATGAATTGGCGTTGATTGCTGTCGGTGACCTCGCGGTCGCGGACGTCTACTGTCGCTGATCGCGACCGGGCACATCCGCGTCTCGTTTGTCAGCAGACCGGCGCGCTTCTTGCAGATGTGCTTTTGCTTCGACGGCCCGTTGTGGGCCGGTAGTCGCGCCGCTGCCGTATCGCTCGATCGGCGGGTCTGCTGAATCGATAAGTTTGTCGCCGCCACCGATGTGTTACCGGAGAACTGGCGGTCTGCACGAAAGGTCCACCCCGATGGCTCGCAAATCCTGGCTTTCGCCGCGCCGACGCTACAGCGCCGTTGCCCTAGCCGCCCTAGCGGCGGTCGCGCTGACCGCCTGCGGCGGCGGAGCCAGCGACACGGTCGGGGCGGGCGCTTCCGACGGCAGCGGCGGCACCCTGAACCTCTACGCCTACGCCGTGCCGAAGCCCGGTTTCGACAAGGTGATCCCCGAGTTCAACAAGACCGAGCAGGGCAAGAACGTCCAGATCCAGCAGTCCTACGGCGCCTCCGGCGACCAGTCCCGCAAGGTGAAGGACGGCGCCGAGGCCGACGTCGTGAACTTCTCGGTCGAGCCGGACATCACCCGCCTCGTCGACGCGGGCCTGGTGGACGCGAGCTGGAACGCCGACGCCACCAAGGGCATCCCGTTCGGCTCGGTGGTCGCGATCGTCGTGCGCAAGGGCAACCCGAAGGGCATCAAGGACTGGGACGACCTGCTGAAGCCGGGCGTCGAGGTGGTCACCCCGAACCCGTTCAGCTCCGGTTCGGCCAAGTGGAACCTGCTCGCGCCGTACGCGGCCAAGAGCGACGGCGGCAAGAACCCGCAGGCGGGCCTGGACTACCTGAGCAAGCTGGTCTCCAAGGAGCACGTGAAGGTGCAGCCGAAGTCCGGCCGCGAGGCGACCGAGACGTTCCTGCAGGGCACCGGTGACGTTCTGCTGAGCTACGAGAACGAGGCGATCTTCTCCGAGCGCAACGGCGATCAGATCGAGCACTTCGTCCCGCCGGTCACGTTCAAGATCGAGAACCCGGTCGCGGTGCTGAAGAACAGCAAGAACCAGCAGAAGGCCGTCGCCTTCCGCGACTTCCTGTTCACCACCGCGGGCCAGAAGGCCTGGGCCGCCGCCGGGTTCCGCCCGGTTGATCCGAAGGTCGCCGCCGACTACGCCAAGGACTTCCCGACCCCGCAGAAGCTGTGGACGATCGCCGACCTCGGCGGCTGGAAGACCGTGGACAAGGAATTGTTCACCCCGAACACGGGTTCGGTAGCGGTGATCTATGACAACGCCACCAAGTGACCGGGTGACCCCCGTTACACGGGATACTGGACGATCGTGACTACGAGCAGTAACGCCGGGACCGCGCAGGCAGCTGGTCCCGGCGTCTCCGAACCCGTGCGTCCCGATCGCCGCCGGAACTGGTCGTGGCTGCGCGTGACCGGCTCGGTGGGTCCGCTCGGCATCGCCACCGCGGTGCTCTGGCTGAGCATCATCGTGCTGCTGCCACTGGCGGCGCTCACCGTGACCAGCTTCGAGGACGGGTGGTCCGGTTTCTGGGAGGCCGTCACCGCGCCCGCCGCGCTGGACTCGCTGCGCATCACCGTGCTGGTCTCGGTGGTGGTGGCGGTGGTCAACGTGGTCATGGGCACGCTGATCGCCTGGGTGCTGGTCCGTGACCGGTTTCCCGGCAAGGGCGTGGTCAACGCGCTGATCGACTTGCCGTTCGCGCTGCCGACCATCGTCGCCAGTATCGTGCTGCTCTCGCTGTACGGTCCGCAGAGTCCGATCGACATCCACCTGAACGCCACCCAGCCTGGCCTGGTGGTCGCGCTGGCGTTTGTCACGCTGCCGTTCGTGGTGCGTTCGGTGCAGCCGGTGCTGATCGAGGCCGACCGCGAGGTGGAACAGGCGGCGCTCTCGCTGGGCGCGAACAACTGGACCACCTTCCGCAGGATCGTGCTGCCCGCGCTGGCTCCCGCCATCATCAGCGGCGGCGGACTGGCCTTCGCCCGCGCGATCGGCGAGTACGGCTCGGTGGTGCTGATCGGCGGCGCGATTCCGCGCAAGACCGAGATGGCCTCCCAGTACATCCAGAAGCAGATCGAGATCGATCGGCCGGTGAACGCGGCGGCCGTGTCGGTCGCGCTGCTGGCCATCTCGTTCGCGACGCTGCTGGTTCTGCGGCTGCTCGCCGAACGCAGCGCGCGCAAGGAGCAGGCGAGCCGATGACAAACGATCGCGCAGCGCTCCCCGTGTCGCCGGGGTGCGGGCATTCCCCTGGGACGGAGCAGGGTAGATGAAACTGCATCCGCTGACCCGCATCTCGTTGCGGACGGTGGCGCTCGGCTACTTGTTCGTACTGCTGGTGCTGCCGCTGATCATCATCCTGTGGCGCACCTTCGAGCGGGGGATCGGCTCGTTCGTCGACTCGATCACCACGCCCGCGGCCATCTCGGCTTTCCAGCTATCCCTCCTGATCGTCGCGATCACCGTCCCGGTGAACGTGGTCTTCGGCATCGTGACGGCGCTCGCGCTGGTGCGTGGAAAGTTCCCGGGCCGCAACCTGGTTCAGGGCATCGTGGACTTGCCGTTCGCGGTCTCGCCCGTGGTGGTCGGCGTCTCGCTGATCCTGCTCTGGGGGGCGGGCGGCTGGTTCGGCGGTCTGGAAGACCTGGGCTTCAAGGTCATCTTCAACCTACCGGGCATGGTGATCGCCACCATCTTCGTGACGCTGCCGTTCGTGGTGCGCGAGGTCGAGCCGGTGCTGCACGAGATCGGCGACGACCAGGAGCAGGCCGCGGCCACCCTGGGCGCGTCCAAGTGGCAGACCTTCTGGCGGATCACGCTTCCCGCGATCCGGTGGGGCCTGACCTACGGCGTGGTGCTCACCGTGGCCCGCGCACTCGGCGAGTTCGGCGCCGTGATCATGGTGTCCTCCGCGCTGCCGGGCAAGTCGCAGACGCTGACGTTGCTCGTGCACGGCCGGTACATCAACGACCACAACACCTTCGGCGCGTACTCCGCCGCCACCTTGCTGATGGGCATCGCCCTCGTCACCCTTCTGCTGATGACCCTCCTCGAACGTAAGCGGGGCACAAAGTGATCACCGTGACCAACGCGAACAAGAACTACGGCACGTTCGCCGCCCTCGACGACGTCAGTCTGGACATCCCCTCGGGCGAGCTCACCGCGCTGCTCGGCCCGTCGGGTTCGGGCAAGTCGACGCTGCTGCGCTCGATCGCCGGACTGGAGTCGCTGGACACCGGCGTGGTCAGCATCGCGGGGCGCGACGTCACCCGGGTGCCGCCGCAGAAGCGCGACATCGGCTTCGTCTTCCAGCACTACGCGGCGTTCAAGCACATGACCGTGCGCGACAACGTGGCGTTCGGCCTGAAGATCCGCAAGCGCCCGAAGCACGAGATCAGCAAGCGCGTCGACGAATTGCTCGGCATCGTGGGACTGGACGGCTTCCAGCACCGCTACCCGGCCCAGCTGTCGGGTGGCCAGCGCCAGCGTATGGCGCTGGCCCGCGCGCTCGCCGTCGATCCGCAGGTGCTGCTGCTGGACGAGCCGTTCGGCGCGCTGGACGCCAAGGTCCGCGCCGACCTGCGGACCTGGCTGCGCAGGCTGCACGAGGAGGTCCACGTGACCACCGTGCTGGTCACCCACGACCAGGAGGAGGCGCTCGACGTCGCCGACCGGATCGCGGTGATGAACAAGGGCCGCATCGAGCAGATCGGCACCCCCGAGGACGTGTACGACCGGCCGGCCAACGAGTTCGTCATGTCGTTCCTCGGTGCGGTGGCCCGGCTCAACGGACATCTGGTGCGGCCACACGACATTCGCGTCGGCCGGGATCCCGGCATGGCGCTCGCCGAGCACGAGGGCACCGCCGATTCCGCGGGCGTCACCAGGGCGACGGTCGAGCGGGTGGTGCACCTCGGCTTCGAGGTGCGCGTGGAACTGCGCAATGCCGCGACCGGCGACCTGTTCGCCGCGCAGGTCACCCGCGGTGACGCCGAGGCGCTGCGACTGTCGGACGGCGAGACGGTCTACGTCCGCGCAACTCGGATCCCGGAACTGCCCGCGCACTAAGGGATTTCGGGAACCGGTCGCATACCCGTCGACATAGGGAGTGTGGCGCTGAAAAGTTGCCGCACTCCCATACATTGCCGCGTCCACTGCTATCCGGCCGTGTTGCGAAATGGTTGCCGAAGCAGACGGCGAGGTGTGCGCTAGGCGGCGGTCGTAGCGGCGCCGGGCCGGACCCGGCATGCGATGCGAATATCGACGACTGTCGCCGGTCCGGCGCCCCGCCCATTCGGCTAATTGTCGGCACGGATCCGTCAAGGGGAGTCTCCCCTTGTGGAGTGCTGTCGCTCGGCGCCGTGCGCGCGAGCACCCGAATCCGGCAAACATCCACCGGGCACGATCTATCCCCGCGTGTCGCAATGAAATCCGACTGGACGGCATGTGTAGCGCTGGTTGGCCTGGTGAGGGCGTCGTAGCCCGTGGATTCGGATGCGGCGAGGCACAGGCGGCTTGCGGACAATCGGTTGTCCGGACTTGGCACGAAGATCGCGGAGTGGTTGCCTAAACGGCGTTCGAAGCAAATCGGCACGGCGATCGGGTGGATTGCGATGGCGGTTGGTCTCGGGTTGAGCATCGGTACGGTGAACACGGTTTCCGTTCTCGCGGAGGAAGGTTCGGCCAAGGCTCCGCCGGGGCGACGCAAAACGCAGCGGGCGCAGACCATCACGCGCCGCACCACGCTGACCTTCGACAGCACCGGCGTGGCCAGGGTGGGCATGATTCCCCGGCACGGCCGCGCGGTCACCGAATTCGCCGATCTCACGCAGCGTTCCAGCACGTGGGCGCGGGTGGCCAACCGCGCGCTCGCCCCGGCGGACCTCGTCGCCACGGTGGCGAAGTGCCTGATCGACGAGGTGCGGCAGGACCATCCCGGCTGCGCAAGCGGGCTCGGCATCGCGATGGCCTATCCGGCCCGCTATGCCGACGAGCAGGTGGACGCGTTGCGCGCGGCGCTGGACGGCGTGGAACTCACGCAGGTGGCGCTGGTGGCCGAACCCGTCGCGGCGGCGGCCTGGCTGGAGGCCGACCGTGGTCCGCTCATGCCGGGTCTCGCCCTCGTCTACGACCTCGGCGGTGCCGGGCTCGACGTCACGTTGGTCCGGGTGGGTGCGGGATGTCCGCGCAATCCGATCGTCGGGGTCTCGCTGCGTTCCACCGAGTTCGGCGGACGCGCGTTCGGGGCGTTGATCGCCGAGCAAGCCGGGCCGGGCCCGCACTCGTCTTCGGTCGCCGAGTCGGTCGCCGACACGATCGCGGGCGAACTGCGGGTCAAGCATGTCCGGGAGTCGCTGGAACTCGTCTACCGCTGTTTGCGGGTCGCGGACGTCACCATGGCCGACGTCGACCGTGTGCTGGTGGTCGGCGGGGCGGCGCGACCGGCGGAGGTGGCCGAGGTCTTGGCGGCGGAATTGGCCAGGCCGGTGATCGTCGCCGCCGATCCCGGGCGGACCACCGCCGACGGCGCCGCGATCCTCGGACGGAGGGCGGCGGCCGTGGCCGAGGCGGCGGCCGAACTGCGCCGGGTCAGGCGCAGGCGCGTCCGTCGTCGTGCCGCCACGCGGGCCCTGATGCTGTCGCGCCGGACCAGGCGCCGACTGGGCCGGGTGGCCGTCGTCACGAGTATGTCGGCGGTCTTCGGTTTCGGGACCTCGATCCTGGCGGTCGGTGACGGGGTGCTGGTGAGTTAGGCCCCGGCACGGGCCGCGATGAACAGGGGCCGTCCGGCGGTGCGCGTGATGAGGGCGCGCATCGCCGGACGGCCCTAGCAACTGCTGGGTTGACGTGACTCTCCGTTGGTGTAACTATGGGATACAGTTAAACGGTTCCATCGAGGAGAGGCAGTGACGACGATGTCCGCAGCCGTGACACCAGCCGTCGATCCCGATCTGGAGAAGGCGCAGGAGTACGCCGCGAAGCTGCTGCTGCTCTCCGAGGGATCGGTCAACAAGCACTTCGATCCCTTCGAGGACATCGACTGGGACAACCCCGACTTCGCCGCCGACGCCGGCGAGGAGCGCTGGATTCTGCCCGTGTCCGCCGACACGGTGGCGCGCCACCCCTGGTATCAGGCGCTGTCGACCGAGCAGAAGATCGCGGTCGGCAAGTACCGGCAGGCGAACATCGCCAAGGTCGGCCTGCAGTTCGAGTCGATCCTGATCAGCGGCATGGTCATCCACAACTTCGGCCTGCCCAACGGCTCGCCGGAGTTCCGGTACTGCTCCCACGAGATGATCGAGGAGCACAACCACACCCTGATGTTCCAGGAGATGGTCAACCGGATCGGCTTGGACGTGCCCGGCATGGGCCCGCTGGTCAGCAAGTTCAAGTACCTGGGCGCGCCCGTGGCGGCCTGGTTCCCGAACCTGTTCTTCATGGCGGTGCTGGCCGGTGAGGAGCCGATCGACCACATCCAGAAGCAGATCTTGCGCTCGGGCGAAGAGGTGCACCCGATCATGCGCGGCGTGATGGCCATTCACGTCGCCGAAGAGGCGCGGCACATCTCCTTCGCGCACGAGTTCCTGAAGAACCATGTGCCGGAAGCGAAGCCGGTGCAGAAGTTCATCCTCTCGCTGGCCATGCCGATCGTCATGCGGATCCTCGGCCGCTCGATCGTGACGCCGCCGCGGTCGTTCTTCGCCGAGTTCGACATCCCGGAGAAGGTTCGCAAGGAGTTGTTCTACGGCTCGCCGGAGGCCAAGCAGGTCTTCAGCGACTACTTCTGCGACGTGCGCGCCCTGGCCAAGGACATCGGGTTGATGAACCCGGTCGCCAAGGCGGTCTGGAAGGCGCTCGGCATCGACGGTCCCAGCACCCGGTACCGGTCGGAACCGCTGCGCGCCGCGAACAAGGTCGCCTGAGTCGCATGCCGTACGTCGTCACCCAATCCTGTTGCAGCGACGCGTCCTGCGTGTACGCCTGCCCGGTCAACTGCATCCATCCCACGCCCGACGAACCGGACTTCCGGACGGCGGAGATGCTGTACGTCGACCCGCAGGCGTGCGTGGACTGCGGCGCCTGCGCCACCGCGTGCCCGGTCGACGCCATCGTGTCATCGAAGAAGCTGACCGCTGAGCAGAAGCCGTTCATCGAGATCAACGCCGATTTCTACCGGCAGGCGCGACCGCGCCCCCTGCTGGCGCGACCGGTGCCCGCGGCACGGATCCACACCGAGCGCACGCCGCTGCGCGTGGCGATCGTGGGGTCGGGACCTTCGGCGATGTACGCCGCCGACGAACTGCTGACCCAGCCCGAGGTGTCGGTGACGGTGTTCGACCGATTGCCGGTGCCCTACGGGCTGGCCAGGCACGGCGTCGCACCGGACCACGACAAGACCCGCAAGGTCGGCGAGCTGTTCGACGTCATCGCGGCGCAGCCGGGGTTCCGTTCGTACTTGAATGTGGATGTGGGCGCCCACGTTTCGCATGCCGAGCTGCTCGAGCACTTCCACGCCGTGATCTACGCCGTCGGCGCGTCGTCGGATCGCAAGCTCGGCATCCCGGGTGAGGGCTTGGCGGGCAATGTCTCGGCCACCGACTTCGTCGCCTGGTACAACGGTCATCCCGACCACGCCGACCGTGCCTTCGACCTGTCCGGCCGGCGTGCCGTGATCGTCGGCAACGGCAATGTCGCGCTCGACGTCGCGCGCGTCCTCACCAGCGACCCAGCGACGCTGACCGGCACCGACATCGCGCCCTACGCATTGCGGGCGTTGCGCGAGAGCAAGGTCGAGGAGGTGGTCGTGCTCGGTCGGCGCGGTCCGCTCGAATCCGCTTTCACGGTGCCGGAATTCGTCGGCTTGCTCGGATGCGACGTGGACATCGTGATCGAGGGTGAGCTGCCCGAGCTCGGCGCGGAACTGCCGTTCCATGTCGAACAGAAGCTGCGGCTGCTGCACAGCGTGCGCACCCGGCCGGTGGGGCAGCGCAAGCGCATCGTGTTCCGCTATCTGGCCGCGCCCACCGAGATCCTCGGCACCGATCGGGTGACCGGTCTCGAAATCGGCCGCACCGAGTTGGTCACCGATCCGGACGGCCGCATCAGCGCCGTCGCGACCGGGCAGACCGATCGGCTCGACGCGGGCCTGGTGCTCACCTCGGTCGGCTACCGCGGCGTGGCGGTGCCGGGCCTGCCGTTCGACGAGCGGGCCGCGGTGATCCCGAACCAGGACGGCCGGGTGCTGGAGCGCCCGGGCGGCGCCGTGGTGACCGGCACCTACGTGACCGGCTGGATCAAGCGCGGGCCCACCGGCTTCATCGGGACCAACAAGTCCTGCGCGCAGGAAACGGTGCGGCAGCTGGCCGCCGACTTCAACGCGGGCCGCCTGCCCGAACCCACCGGCAGCGCGGCGGAACTCGATCGGCTGGTGCGGCTGCGGCAGCCCGCGGTCCGGGCCGGGGAAGCGGTGGAAGCTCGCACCGGCCGGGTCCGCCGCTTGCTGGCGCGCGCCTGACGAACCCCGCCTCGGGATACCCCGGCCGCGCCGGTATCCCGAGGCGGTCCCACGTCCAGAGTCACCGTGCGGTGAAGCCGCCATCGATGGCGAGTGCCGCACCCGTGACGAAACTGGCTTCACCGCTGAGCAAGTAGGCGCAGAACGAGGCGATCTCCTCCGGCGCCGCGATGCGGCCCAGCGGGTGCAGCGCCGCGATGGCAGCCACTCCTTCGGGCGTCGCGCCCATCGAATTACGGAACGCCGGGGTGTCGACCGCCCCGGATACCAGTGCGTTCACTCGCACTCCCTGATCGGCGGCTTCGAGCGCCACCGCACGCGTCAAGCCGACCACTCCGTGTTTGGCGGCCACGTATGGCGCCACCGAGCCCATGCCCACCACACCCAGATTCGACGCGTTGTTCAGGATCGCGCCGCCGCCGGAGGCCGCAAGCGCGGGAACCTGATGCCGCAGGCCGTAGAACGCGCTGGTGAGGTTGAGCTCGAGATCGGCGCGCCAATCCGCCTCGTCGATCTCCGCGACCGGGCCGAAGGCGTGCACCGCGCCCGCGTTGTTGAACGCGGCGTCCAGGCGGCCGAATTCGGATACCGCGGCGTCGGTCAACCGGGCCACGTCCTGTTCCGCCGTGACATCGGTCGGCACGAACAGCGCGCGCCCACCGGCCGCGCGGATGTCGGCGGCCACCTGCTCACCCGCGTCCTTGCCGCGTGCGCCGAGCACGACCGCGGCGCCTTCGCCCGCGACCCGCAGCGCGACCGCCTTGCCCACGCCCGAGGTCGCGCCGGTGATCAAGACGACCTGCTCCGCGAACCGTGTTGCCATCGTTCGATTCCTCTCCACTCTCGCGATCGCACCTCCGTGGTGTGACCCGATGTCGAGTCAAGCCGGACGCGAAGGAGTGCGCTGGCGATAATTGGACATCTAGTTGATGTGTCAATTGACTGCCCATACCGCAGTGGCGTGCCGAGATGTATGGATGTGGCAAGGATTTGGTTACCCACCGGCAAACGTCCGTCGAGCGGTGTGCTTTCAAGGGGGCAAACCGGCGGACGGTCGGATTTTCTCGTCATATCTAGATCGCTGTGTGGTAGCGGAAAGGCTGTATGCTCAGCGTGATTGGTGATGTCGAGCGGACTGGACGTGAGTGTGGACTCGCACCTACCTGGCAATTCGGACGATTATTGCTATCGGTAGAACATTCCGTATCAATTGCGCATCCACGTCGACGTGAAACAGCTAACCTGTGGTGGCTGTTTGGAAGACGACCGCGGCCACAGGGGAACGCCATGTGATGGACGTGGTCACGGTGCGTTGACGGGATAGCGAATGACTACAGGTCTGGGTTTCAGCATCGGTGCAGTGAATTCCGTGACGGCTTCGGTCAGCGCGGATCGGCCACGACCGGCGGTGCGGTCTCGCCGCACCGCGGTGACCTTCGACAGCGCGGGTGGGCTGCGCCTCGGCGGGATTGCGCAATTCAGCATGGCGGTCACGGATTTCGCCGATCTGAGCCGTGATCCGGAGGCCGTGATCGTCGGCGGCCGCATCTGGTCGCCGGCCAATCTCGTCGCCGCGGTGGTCAACGAGCTCAGGGCGGTCGAGCCGGACGCGTCCGAGGCGGGCGTCGTGACCACCTACCCGGCGGTGTATTCCGACAAGCAGGTCGCGTTGTTGCGCCAGGCGCTGGACCTATCCGGGGCGAGCGACGTGCTGCTGGTGCCCGAGCCCGTCGCGGCGGCGGAATGGCTGGAGCACGAGCACGGCCCGCTGGATACCGATTTCGTCTTGATCTACGACCTCGGCGGCACCAGCCTCGATGTGAGCATCGTGCGCGTCGGGCCGGACTGGGACAACCATCCGATGATCGGGAAGCCCATACGTTCCCACGATTTCGGCGGCAGGCCGCTGGGGTCGATGATCGCGCGGTACGCCCCGGACGTCGCGCGCGCCGGACTGTCGATGACATCGATCGTCGACATCGACGGACTGCGTACCGCGCATGTGCAGGATTCGCTCCAATTGGTCCGCGACTGTGTGCGGGAAGCGGGCATAACGCTCTCCGATATCGGTCGTGTGCTGCTGGTGGGAGGGGCGTCGCGGCCTGCGGAGGTAGCGCGCACGCTCGCCGAACTCGGTCGCCCCGTGCTGATTTCGGCCGATCCAGGGCAGACGATCGCCGCCGGAGCCGCGCTGATGGCGGCGCGCACCATGGCGCTCGGCGCGTCGGACCGCCGCGCCGCCGCGCCTCGCGTGGCGGTGTTCTCCAGTGCCGCGGTGGTCTCCGCGGTGGCCATGTCGGCCGTAACCGTCTTCGGCGGATCCATGGTTCCCGAGCTCGCGCCGATGCTCGAGCATCTTCCCGAAATCAGTTTCCCGACCGATGGTCTGCTGGTCGACGTCGGAAGCGAGCACCTCGCCGACGCCTGGTCCCGGATGGCCGTGCCCGCCGCATGGAACTCGGGCCGGGCGCTGCCCTCGCTGCTATCGCAGCCGACTTCCGCGTACACCCGATTCATCACACCGGTTCCGCGCAGCACCGGTTACGGTCCGTCGGTGGCCGAGTCCAGGATCGGCTCGCACCGGGATCCGCGAAACTGCTGCGCCCCTGGGGGCCTGCGCCAACGGGGATATGGCGATCCCGCCTATTTCGTGAATCCATTGCCGTTCGCTCCGGTGGTTCGTCCTGTCCCCGGAGACATCGTGCAGCCGCCCGTTCCCGGACAGGCTCCTGGTCTGCCGCTGCCGGGGCAGGCACCCGGGTCCGATCTGCCCGGACAGCCGCCCGCGCCGGGGCAGGTATCCGCTCCCGGGTCGGGCGCGCCGGGCTCCACCGGTCCGGCATCGCAGAACGGCTCGAAGCCTGCGGAGCCCGGTGGGACGGCACCGGGGAGTTCTGCGGGCAGTCCGTCGACCGGAAGGTCCGACTCACCGGGCGGCAGCAGTACGGCAACGGGCGAGCACGGCGAACCCTCCGCATCGAATTCGTCCTCTTCCGGAACAGCGAGCCCCGGGAGTTCCTCGTCCGGGGGGACCCACGGAACATCCACCTCGTCCGGCGGAAGCGCGTCGAGCGGTGGCTCGACAAACGATTCCACCGCGCACGAATCCTCCGATGACTCGCCGGGCGGGTCGGCCGGTGGATCGTCGTGGGGAGGGTCGCCCGGGCACTCCACGACGCACGGATCGTCTTCGGCTGGGCCGGCTGGTAACTCGTCGTCGGACGGGCAGGCCGGTAATCCGTCGACCCATGGCTCGTCCTCCGGCGGCTCGGCTGACACTTCGTCGGCCCACGGCTCGGGGGCGTCGGCCGGTAATTCATCGAGCGGGCGTCCGGGCGGCGCGTCGTCGGCGGGCGGCCACTCGGGTGGGAACCCCTCGGGCGCTTCGTCGTTCGGCGGCTCGCCGGGCCGATCCGGCTCGATCGGTGGGTCGGCAGGCGGGTCGTCCAGAGGAGGCGCCGGAGGTGCGGGCGGTGTCGGCGGCGGAGGGCGCGGTCGATAGCGGCCCAGCCCCGGACGGCGAATTCCCCGGTGGCGGTGCGGGTCTGGTCGCGCCGGATTCGACGGCGGGTGCGGCGGCCGCGAGGCACAATGGGTTGATGGCATCCGGGGGTCCCCAGCTGATCGCGCTAGACGTAGACGGGACGCTGCTGGATACGGGAACACCGATCAGTGCGCGGGTGGTCGCGGCGGTGCGCGCGGCCGTGGCGGCGGGTGCGCATGTCGTGATCACCACGGGACGCACGCTGCTGACCACACGTCCGGTGCTCACCGAACTCGGTCTGCGCGACGGACATGCCCTCTGCTCGAACGGCGCCGTGCAGATCGACGTGGCCAGGGGCGAACCGGTGGCGATCCAGGCGTTCGACCCGGCGCCCGCGATCACCGCGCTGCGCGCGCTGTTTCCCGCGATGATCTTCGCCGTGGAGAAGGTCGGCATCGGCACCTGGGCCACCGGAGCGAGTCCCGGCGAATTCTCCCTCGGCGAGTACCTGCTCGTCGACCATCACGCGTTGAGCAGCGAACCGACCCCGCGACTGAACGGCTGGCTGCCGGATGGTTCGCTGGAGGAGATGTTGCTGGCGCTGCGCTCCTTGCGGGTGCCCGGCGCGAGTTGGGTGCACGGCGAGTTCGGGCCGTGGCTCACCGTCTGCCGTCAGGGCGTGTCGAAGGGTTGGGCGCTGGAACAGCTCCGCATCGCCCTCGGTGTCCCGGACGAAGCGACGCTGGCCATCGGCGACGGCTACAACGATCGGGAAATGCTGCGCTGGGCGGCGCACTCGGTCGCGATGGCGAACGCGCCCACGGACGTTCGCGATCTCGCGGACGAAGTGACCGGCCACGTCCTCGACGACGGCGTCGCCACCGTCCTGGAGCGCTGGTTCCGTCCCTGATCTTCCGACCGGGTCCGCTTCGAGCGGGACGCGCCCGGAGTGGGCGGCGTGGTGTCCGTCGAGAGAATACGGGCAGCACGCCGCCGTACTGCTGCATTACGCGGGACCGGTCTTGGCGAGTATCTCGAGGTAGTGCGGGTTGGACATGAGGCCGAGGACGTTGCCGAACGGGTCCACGACGGCCGCGGTGACGAAGCCCTCGCCGTTGCCGCGCGGGGTGATGGGGTCGTAGACGGTCGCGCCGAGTTCCAGCAGCCGGTCGAACGTCGCTCGCACGTCGTCGACGTGCCAGTTCACGATCGCGCCGCCGGGGGCGTTGCGCGCTCCGGCGGGCGCGTAGGCGCGGTTCACGATGCCGAATTCGTGCTGGTAGTCGCCGATGCGGAACTCGTAGTAGCCGTTGGGCACCTGGTAGTAGGGCTCGGCGCCGAAGAACCGCGCGTACCAGTCCTTGGCGGCCTCGAGGTCGTCGGCGTAGAAGGTGCTCGTCGCCATTCCGCGCAGCATGGTGGTTCTCCTTCGAATCGTTCTCATCCGTACTCGTAGATCCATCATGCGGGTAAAAGTGTGCACCGAATGAGCACTTTTGACGGCAGAATTGTGCGTATGCGAGCGGACCGATTGGTGGCGATTCTGCTGATGATGCAGACCCGAGGGCGGGTGACGGCCGCGCAGGTCGCGGCGGAGCTCGAGACCTCGGTCGCCACCGCGCGCCGGGATCTCGAGGCGCTGTCGGCCGCAGGGGTGCCGGTGTATCCGCAGCCGGGGCGTGGCGGCGGCTGGTCGCTGGTTGGCGGTGCGCGTACGGATCTGACCGGGCTGACGGCGGGCGAGGCGCGGGCGCTGTTCCTCTTGGCGGGTCCCTCCGCGGGTGCGGTGCCGGAAGCCAAGTCGGCGCTGCGCAAGCTGGTGCGCGCGCTGCCGCAGACCTTTCGCGGCGAGGCGGAGGCGGCGGCCGATGCGGTGGTGATCGATCCCGCGCGCTGGGGTGCGACCGATCGCGAGCTGCCCCCGCTGGTGTCGCTGCTGCAAAGCGCTGTCGTGCAGCGGGAAAAAGTCCTGCTGCGCTATGCGAACCGGACCGGGAAGCGGTCCGAGCGTCTCGTCGATCCCTGGGGTCTCGCCGACAAGGACGGTGTCTGGTACCTGATCGCCGGAACCGAGCGGGGCCAGCGAACTTTTCGCGTCGATCGGATCTCCGAGGCGTCTCGCACCGGTGAACCGGCCCACCGCCCAGCGGATTTCGATCTCGCCGGCGCCTGGGAACAGGTGGTCGAGGAGGTGGAGCAGCGGCGCGCGACCCTCGCCGCCACCGTGTTGATCTCCGAGCGCCTGTTGCCGATCCTGCACGACCAGCAGGGGCGGAACTGCGTTGTGGACGGTCCGGTTGCCGACGGCCGCATCCAGGTTCGCATCACCGCTCCCACTGCCTGGATGCTGGCCCAGCAGCTGGCGGGCTGGGGTGCCTCGATCGAGGTTCTCGATCCGCCCGAGGTCCGCGCCGAACTGGCCCGCCTCGGCGCCGAACTGGTCGAACGATACGGATCGGACGGCTGGTCCGGCGCGGCACCATGACACTGCCCGGAGCGGATCGCCGGCATCGAATGCGGGTTGCTCGGGCGTCGCCAAGGCCGCCGTTGCAGCGGTCGGTCGCTGCACGCGAGGGCCTCGTCCTCGAATACCGCCGTGGTCTGTAACGGAGCAACGGCCTCGTCCGCCTCGGTCGGACGGGGCCGCAGCGAATCGCACTCGGTTGCCGCCTTTCTGGACCGGTGGAGGCACTCGACGGCCGGGTGCCTCCACCACGTGTCCGATCAGCGCGACACGGGAACGTGTCCGGCCAGCGCGCGCACCATGTCCGAGGCGAGTACGGCGTGGCCGCTCATGCTGAAGTGGATGAGGTCGGCGCTCATCAGGTCGGGCCGCAAGCGCAGCGGGTGGTCCCAGAGTTCCAGCAGGAGCGCGTCGTAGCGGGCGGCCAGTTCGCGGACCAGGTCGTTGAGCGCGGCCATCCGGTCGCGCATCGGACGCATCGGCGCCATACGCTCGATTTCCCAGACGTCGGCGAGGGTGAAGGTCACGATCTGCGCTCCGGTGCGGGCCAGCGTTCCGAACAGCGTGTCCAGGTTGGTCCGCAGTTCGGCGAGGTCGCCGCCCGGCAGGAACAGGTCGTTGCCGCCGCAGCTGAGATGCACGAGATCGGGCCGGAATTCGAGCACGGAGGGCAACTGCTCGGCGATGACCTGGGCGGAGGTGGCGCCGATCCGGCCGGTGTTCAGGTAAGCCAGATCCGGGCGAACCGAAGTGAGCACGGCCGCGACGCGGTCGGCCCAGCCCACGAGTTCGTAGCCCGGGCTCGGATCGCCGACGCCCTGCGCGATGGAGTCGCCGAGCACCGCGTAGCGCTGCCAGGGGGTGTCGGCGAGCAGACGCCGCTGTTCCGCGGGCGGCAGCAGCAGCGGATCGTTCTCTTCGGTACGAATATCGTTGTCGCTCACACTTATTCCTAGTTGTCGACGGAGAAGGACGGAGTGCGGGCCGGTAGCGCCGCCAGGCAAGCGGCCACGGCGGCGATGCCCGCGCATACGGCGAAGACGATGTGGAACGCGCCGAGTGGATCGTCGGGACGTGCCGCGAACACGGCGGCGAGCACGGCCACGCCGAGCGCCCCGCCCACTTGCCGCGCCGTCAGATTCATGCCGGTGCCCGCGGCGAACTGCTGGGGCGGAAGCGCACTGGCCGCCGCGGTGCCCAGTACCGTGACGACGAAACCGATGCCGCCACCGCCGAGCACCCCGGCCGGAATCCACGCCGACCACAGGGCCGGAGTGGCGCCGAAGGCATCCGTGCTCATCCACACGGTGCACGCCACGAACATCAGCGCGCCGAGCACGCCGAGCCACCGCCTGGCCGTCGCCGAGCCGATCCGGCCCGCGACGGTCGCCGTCACCATCGACGCGACCGCTCCGATGGTCATGGCCCCTGCGGAGCCGAGCACCGAGTAGTCCCAGATCGCATCCAGGAACAGCGGTCCCGACAGCAGCCAGGCGAACATGGCCGCGCCGAAGACGAACGAGGTGGCGTTGGCCAGCGCATACGACTTGCTGCGCCACAGGTCAACGGCGATCGCGGGTTCGTGATGGCGCGCCGAACGGATGAGGGCGGCCACGACCAGCAGTCCGCCGCCGATCAGCGCGGTCAGTGTCCCGGCCGAGGTCCACCCCCAGCGCTGCCCTTCGGTGACGCCAGCGACCAGCCCGCCCAGCCCTAGCGCCACCGCGAGGGTGCCGAGCGGATCCGGCAGCGCACCGCCGGATCGACGGTCGTCCGAGGCTGGAACGCGCGCCGCCGCCACGATGAGCAGCAGGGCCACCGGAACGTTGATGACGAAAACCGCCCGCCAGTCGAATCCTTCGACCAGCGCGCCACCGAGTGCGGGACCGACGACCGCGGCGAACCCGCCCGCGGCCGACCAGGCTCCGATGGCCGCGCCGATCTTCTCCCGCGGCGTGGCGGCGAGCACCAAGCCGAGAGCGGACGGCACCATCAGCGCCGCGGCGCCGCCTTGCAGCACCCGGCCCGCGATGAGCCAGCCCGCTGTCGGGGCGAGCCCGCACAGCAGGGAGGTGAGGGCGAAGCCGGCCAGCGCGCCGAGGAACAGCCTGCGGCGGCCGAGCGCGTCGGCGAGACGTCCGGCCGGGGTGAGCAACGCGGCGAAAGCGACCGCGTAGCCGCTGACGACCCAGGTCAGCGTGGCGGTCGCCGTGCCGGGGTAGTCCCGGGCGATCGACGGGAAGGCGATATTGACGACGGAGAGATCGAGAAAGGCGATGAAGGCGGCGCCGCAGGCGATCAGCAAGGTGCGCGTGGCCGCGGTCGCGGTCGGTGGGCTGTCGAGCCGCACGGACGCGTCGGTCACTAGGGCACCATCCTTTGCGCGGATCTTGTTACGGGGTTCGTGGAAGGGACTCGGGGGGAGCCGGGGTGACGGCCTGGGTCGGTCGCTCG